>CANQLD010000001.1 GCA_947624625.1 uncultured Clostridia bacterium
GAAAATGCTTCAAACTCAAGGCTTTCATTCCTATGTGTGCCTTTGAGCGAAGCGAGAAAGGAATGGTATTTTTTATGAATAAAAAAAATTATTTCTTAGTTACTGTAAAAAGTAGTTATTGTGATTATTTAAGACAATTTGATGAAAAGGTAAGTTATAATTCTAATAAGAAAGATAAAAGACCATTTGTAGGTATATTACTTGAAATAAAAAACATTAAGTATTTTGCACCATTATCATCACCAAAGCCAAAATATTTAAAAATGAAAAACAAGATAGATTTTTATAAAATTAAGGAAGGAAAGTTAGGAGCTATTAATTTTAACAATATGATACCCATTCCAAAAACAGAATATTCTTACATTGATATTAATGTACCTTGTCTTTCAAAAAAAGAAAAGCAATATAATGCATTATTAGCAGAACAATTAAGATGGCTTAACCGTGATGGAAATTCATTAAGAGAAAAAGCACAAATGTTATATAATTCTAAAATGAATAATAAATTGCCATATAATATTAAAAAAAGATGTTGCAACTTTAAACTATTAGAGGAAAAGTGTATTGAATATAGTAGAAGAAAAAAATAAAAATGTGCTTTTTAAAAGCACGTTTTTTTGCTAAAATACTTTATTTTTTAGACATATTATGATATAATTAAAATGGGTGATTTATTTATGAAAGGATATGAAATTATTAAGGATATCAACCCTAATATATTTAGAGGATATGATATAAGAGGTATATATGGTGAAGATTTAAATGAAGATATAGCCTATACAATAGGTAAATCTTTTGGAACATATATAACAAAAAATGGATATAATAGATGTGTAGTAGGGCACGATAATAGAGAGTCTTCAGTGCCTTTGTATAATGCTTTAATACAAGGCATAATATCAACTGGAATAAATGTATGTGCAATTGGACTTGTTACAACTCCAATGTACTATTTTGCACAAATAGACTTAAATGATAAGCCAGAAATAATGCCAGGAGTAATGATAACTGCAAGTCATAATCCAAAGGAATATAATGGATTTAAGCTAGCAGTAAGTAATTTTGGAAATGCTTGTGGACAAATGATACAAGACTTTAGAGAATTTACAGCAAAATGTGACTTTATATCAGGAGAAGGAACTGTACAAGAATTTGATATAAAAAATGATTATTTAAAATTGGTAAAAGAATCTATAAGTTTAGGAAAAAGAAAAACAAAAGTAGTTGTAGATACTGCTAATGGGACTGCTTCTATTATTGCAAGAGATGTATTTAACATTTTTAAAGACAAAATAGATATGATTCCATTATATATGGACTCTGATCCAAGATTTCCAAACCATCATCCTGACCCAAGTGTTGAAGTTAATAATGAAGATTTAAAAAAGAAAGTTATAGAAGAAAAAGCAGATTTTGGTGTCGGAATTGACGGTGATGGAGATAGAGTTGGAATAATAGATGAAAATGGTAAAATGGTATACATTGACTTTTTTGCTATTATTATTTGGAGAGATATAATGAGTAAAGTATCAAATAAAAATGCTTTATTTGATGTTAAATGTTCTAAATCACTTCCAGATGAAATTTTAAAACTTGGTGGAAATCCTGTATGCTATAGAACAGGAAATTCATATATGAAAGCTAAAATGAGAGAAGGTAACTTTGCTTTTGGTAGTGAGCTATCAGGTCACGTATTTTTTAATGACAAATGGCCAAATATAGATGATGGACTTTATGCAGGACTTAGACTTGCTGAAATATTATCAAAAACTGATAAAAGTGTTTCAGAATTACTTGACGGTGTAAATAAATATTATTCCACACCTGAAATAAAGATAAAATCTACTGATGATGAAAAGTTTAAAGTGATAGATAAAGTAAAAGCATATTGTAAATCACAAGAATATAAATTTAATGACATAGATGGAGTAAGAGCTGAATTTGATAATGGTTGGGCTTTAGTTAGAGCTTCAAATACAGGACCTGATATAACTGCTAGGTTTGAAGGTGTAACAGAGGAAGATATGGAAAAAATAGAAAATGAATTTATGAATTTATTAAAATAATAACAAAAGGAGAACATAAATGAAAATTGTAGATAAGATAAAAGAAATATATCATTATAGACATATGTTAAAGACGTTAGTTAAACAAGATATAAATGGAAGGTATAAAGGGTCATTTTTTGGATTTTTATGGACATTGTTAAATCCATTATTAATGCTTTTCGTTTATTCTTTAGTATTCCAATTCGTATTTAGAACAGGTATAGAACACTATTCAATTTATTTGTTTATTTGTCTTATGCCTTGGAATGCTTTTGCAAATACAATTGCAACTGGTACAGTTTGCGTATCAAACAATGCAAGTATATTAAAAAAGGTGTATTTTCCAAGAGAAATATTACCTTTAGCAGTAGTTATAAGTAATACAATACAGTATTTCTTTAGTGCCGTAATTATATTTATAGCATTACTTGTATCAGGAGTTGGTGTTTCGTGGGTAGCAATATTTTTACCTTTAATTGTGCTTATACAAGCAATATTTAGTTTAGGTCTTGTAATGCTACTTTCAGCAGCAAATGTATATATAAGAGATGTACAATATATTATGAATCCAGTAATGATGATATGGATGTATGCTTGTCCAATACTTTATAGTATATCAATGGTACCAGAAAAATTTTTAGGATTATATAAATTAAACCCAATGACTTTAATAATGATGGAATATCAAAACATATTATATAATCAAACACTTCCAAATTTCAGAAATTTAGGACTTGTATTTTTAGGTTCTATTGCTCTACTAGTTATTGGATATTTAGTATTTAATAAGTTACAAAGACGTTTCGCAGAGGAGGTATAATTTGTGGCAAAAAAAGATAATAAAAAGGATATAGCAATTTCCGTAAAAAATGTTACTAAAGAATTTACTGTGTATGAAGATAAAGCATACTTTTTAAAAGAAAGACTATCTAATTTAAAAAGAAATAAAAAATCTAAGCATGTAGTTTTAAAAGATATATCTTGTGATATAAAAAGAGGTGAATCTGTTGCATTAATAGGAGTTAATGGTTCAGGAAAATCTACATTACTTAAACTTATGAATAAGATTATATATCCAGAAAAAGGTACAATAGAAATAAATGGTAAACTTTCAAGTATGATAGAACTTGGTGCAGGTTTTAACACAGATTTTACTGGAAGAGAAAATATATATTTTAATGCCTCTATGTATGGTCTTGGTAAAAAAGATGTTGACCCTATAATTGATAAAATAATTGATTTTTCTGAACTTGGTGAATTTATAGATGTACCAGTTAGAACTTATTCATCAGGTATGTATATGAGACTTGCTTTTTCTATAGCAGTAAATGTACAAGCTGATATATTGTTAATTGATGAAATACTTGCCGTTGGAGACGCACATTTCCAAGATAAATGTTTAAATAAAATGAAAGAATTAAAATCACAAGGAAAAACAATGGTTTTTGTATCTCATAGCGTTCCACAAGTAAAAAGTTTTTGTGATAGAGCAATATGGATATATAATGGTGTAATGAAAATGGATGGAGATACTGATAAAGTAATAGAGGAGTATTTAAAAGAGCAGGGGTAAGTTTTATGAAAAAAGATAATTTGTTATTAATTGGACTTGGCACTTTAAAAAATAAAGGTTGTGAAGCTATTTTAGATGTTACTGCTTCACAAATAAAGGAATATAACAAAAATTCAAAAGTTATAGCAGCAACAGTAGATTATTTAAATGATAAAGAACAGCATTTAGATAAAGTTGACAAATATATAAGGCACTGTATACAACGTAATCCGTGTGAATTAACTGATGAAGATAAAGAGGCTATATCTAAAGCTGAAAATGAATTATTTGATTATATGAATTTTGAAAGAGTTTATCAAAGAAAAGTTATAGAAGAAATACCAAACTCAGATATTGTATTATCAATAGGTGGAGATAATTATTGTTATAAATCTTCTGAATGGCTTTATACTATAGATGATAGTGTAAAAAAAAACAATAAAAAACTTGTTCTATGGGGTGCTTCTATTCAAGAAGGGGATATGGATGATGAACTTTTAAGGGATTTAAAAAGATTTGATTTACTAGTATTTAGAGAAACTTTATCATATAATCTAGCAAGTAAATATATAAACAAAGAAAAATTATTACTATTACCTGACCCTGCATTTGCATTGCCAAAAGAAAAATGTGATGTTGATATTCCAGATAATACTATTGCAATTAATGTAAGTCCAATTATTGAAAATGCAAATAGTGAAGCTTTAGAATCTGTATATAAGTTAATAGATTATATTCTAGAAAATGAGAAATATAATGTTTTGCTTTTACCTCACGTATTTACTGAAGATTGTAATGATATAGATACTTTAAATAAAATAAAACAAAAATATAGTGACGAAAATCGCGTTATAATGCTAGAAAAAAGTGAAAAATATTCTGTAAGACAGATAAAATATATTATTTCTAAATGTCGTTTCTTAGTTGCTGCAAGAACTCATGCAAGTATAGCTGCATATTCAATGGGCGTACCAACTTTAGTTATTGGATATAGCACAAAATCAAAAGGCTTAGCAAAAGATTTATTTGGAACATATCAAAATTATGTTATGCCTGTTAATGAGCTTCGGTGGAGATAAACTAGTTAAATGTTTTAAATATATAGAAGAAAATGAAGATAATATAAAAAGTATACTTAATGAAAAAATGCCAGAATATAAAGAAAAAGCTTCAAAATTATTTAAAACAGTAATAGATACTCTCGAAAAAATGCCTGAAGAAGAGCATATTACATATGAGTTTAATAATAGAAAAGTTTATGCGTGTAAAAATAAAAACGAAGATATTAGGTTAACTAGTAGTTCAGGTGGATTTTTCTACGAACTTGCAAGTTATATATTAAAAAAGCAAGGCTCAGTATTTGGTGTAGCATATGTAGATAAAGAAGTAAAGCATATAGAAGTATCTGATTTAAAAGATTTATATAAACTTCAAGGTTCAAAATATGTTGAAAGTAATATGCACGGAATTTTAGGAGCTTTAAAGGAAAGGCTTGAAGCTGGAAAAAAGGTGTTATTTACTGGAACACCTTGTCAAGTAGCTTCAGTTTATTCATTTTTAAAGAAAGACTACGATAATCTATATACTGCTTCTTTAATATGTCATGGTGTGCCAGCAAAGAAGTATTATTATGATTATGTAAAAGAATTAGAAAAAGAAGAAAATGATGAATTGGTTGAAGTAAAATTTAGATACAAGGAAAAGAATAATAATCACATACTTTTACAATATGTGCTTCAGAAAAAAAGTTATGTAAACTTAGATTCCGGAGATATCTATTTTAAAACGTTTTTGAACAACCTAAATTTAAGAGATAGCTGCTTTGATTGTAAATTTAAGCTTTATGGTAATTCTAAATCAGACTTTATTCTTGGCGATTTTTGGGGAGTAAATGAAGTTGTACCTGATTTTGATGATGGACTTGGAGCTTCAGCAGTTATAACTAATTCAGAAAAAGGTAATAATATTTTTGAAAAAATTAAAGATAGTTTTGAGTGCAAGGAAGTTAGCATAGAAGATGTTTTAAAAGATAATCCAACTTTAACTGACTCTGTTAAATTAACACTAGAAAGATATAATTTTATAGATAATTGTAATAAGATGGATATAATATCTGCTATGAAGTTTTCACTTGCAAATATAGAAATAAAAAAATTAGAAAAGAAAATACAAGGACTTGAACATGATGTAGACTATTATAGTGCTACTTTACGAGAAGAAATGGCAAAAGCTAGTGAGTTAGAAAACATATTATCAAGTAAACGTTTTAGACTAGCAGATAAAATTGGAAATATGTTTAATAAATTAACTTATAAAATAAAAAAATGTAATACAAATAAATAATATAATTTAGCAAGGAGTAAAAATGAAAGAACAAGATTATTTTGATTTTACAATGGAACCAGGTAAAAAATTAAGTGATAGAAAATTAATTAATGACGGAAAACCTTTGATAAGTATTATAACTCCGTATTATAATTCTGATAAATATGTTGAACAAACTGCAAATAGTGTATTAAATCAAACATTTCCGTATTTTGAATGGATAATTGTAAATGATGGAAGTACAAAAGAAAATACTGATGTTGTTTTAAATAATATAAAAAATAAAGATAGTAGAATTAAAGTATTATCTAAAGAAAATGGAGGACCTGCAGCTGCAAGATATTTTGGAGCAGAGCATGCAAGTGCTGATATAGTTTTCTTCTTAGACGCAGACGATTTAATTGATAATACAATGTTAGAATGTGGATATTTTACACTTTTAACTAATAAAGATGCAATGTTTGCGTATACTCCAATATGTGCATTTGGAGAAAAATGTTATTTGTACCATCCATTATTTAATACAATTAAAGAGAAAAAAGAAAATGTTATTTGTGGTAATTCATTTATACGAAAAGATGTTTTGCTTGCTGAAAAAAAATATACCGAGCTTCCACGAGGAGTACATGAAGACTGGTATTTGTGGCTTTCTTTATTAAGCAAAGGATATAAACCTGTAAGAATGAATTATTATGGGTTTTGGTATAGGCAATCTAATACTAGTAGGTTAAATAGTATAAAACAAAACAAAGAAAAAACTAAAATAGCTGAAAAATACATAAAAGAAATAGGAAAAAGTATTAAGAAAAATGTTGGTGCAATACAATATCCATCAGATGAATATGATTTTGATACATATCCTAAAGAGTTAGAATGGGATAGAAAACCTTTAAATAAAAAAGGGAGTAAAAAAAGAATTCTATGTATTTTTCCTTGGTCAATTTTAGGTGGAGCTGACATATTTAACTTGAACTTATTAAAAGGTTTGAAAAAAAATGGATACGAAATAACTATAGTTACAACAGAGCCATGTATATATATGTATCGACAAAAATTTGAAGAAGTATCAGATGAATACTTTGATTTAACATCTTTTTTAAGTAGAAAAGATTGGGCACCATTTATTTCGTACTTAATAAAATCACGTAATATTGATATAGTATTTCAAAGTAATAGTTTTTATGGTTATTATGTAATACCTTGGTTAAAATGTAAACACAAAGATGTTATATTTGTTGATTATTTACACGCAGAAGATTGGAGTTGGAGAGATGGCTCTTATCCAAGAGATTCAAATGCAATATGTAGATATTTAGACAAATCTTATACTTGTACAAAGTATTTAAAAGATTTAATGATAGACAAAATGGAAAGAGCAATTGATAATGTGGATGTTTCATATATTGGAACAGATGTAAATTATTTTAATCCAAATCTAGACTTGCCAAATTACAAAAAGTTAAAAGAAAAATATCAAAGCAAAAAAGTAATACTATTTCCAAATAGATTTGAATATTTAAAAAGACCACTACTTCTTGCAAGAGTTATTTATGAAATTTCTAAGGAAAGAAAAGATATAATTTGTGTTGCTGCAGGATATGGTAAAGCTAAAGAGGCCATGGATAAAACAATTAATGAATTAGGAATAAAAGACTATTTTGAAATAGTAGGTACAATTAAAGATTTAAGACCATATTACAAACTTGCAAGTGTAACTGTTGTTTGTTCTTTGACTGAAGGTTTAACTCTTACTGCTTATGAATCTCTTGCAATGGGAACTCCTGTTGTAACTTCTGATGTTGGGGGACAAAAAGAACTTGTAAATAATACTTGTGGTAGAGTAATAAAAAAATATCAAAGTGTTGAAAAAGACTTACGCAACTTTAATTATGATGAAAATGAAATAAATGAATATAAAAATGCTATTATAGAACTTATTGATAAAAAAGATAAAAAATTAGAAAAAAAATGTAGAGAAAGAATAATTAATGGATTTACAATAGATAATATGCTAGATAAGATGGTTACTGATTTTGACAAAATGATAAGTGAAGGCACAAAAGTTGATTTATCAGTATGTGATAATATAGAAATAGCAGAAAGATATTTGATATTATTTAATGAATATAGTAGAAATAATTGCTTTAATCCTGACAGTATTGATAAAAGGACTAATTTTGAAAAAACTAGAGATAAATTATGGAATTATTCAGCTTATAGAGGATTTATACATTTTTTACAGAAGTCAGGTATGATGAAAGTTTTAAAAAGTATGAAAAAAAATAAGGAGAAATATGAATAAAGTTTTTGTTTTAAATAATATTGAAAAATATTACTTAAAATATGATAAATATATAAGTGATATAGATTTACATATTTTAACTTCAGATAAATTAGATAAGTATAAGGAAGAAATAAAACTTAAAGAGGGACATCCTTTATATAAAGACTACTTAAGATTATATATTGCATATAAAGAGGGTGGACTTGTTATAGATGGAAAATTCGAAATAAAAAGTTCACTTGATAATTTCTTTAAAAATGATGTGTTTTTAGGATTTGAAACTGAAAATACTATTGCAACAAATATTATATGGAGTAAATCAAAAGAAAATTTAGTTATAAAAAAAGCTCTTGAAGAAATTGAAAAAACTGAAGAAAAAGATATAACAGAAATTTTTTCAGATGTATTAAATAGAAATTTGACTAAAACATATAATTCTCTTGTTGTATGTAATAAAAGTATATATATCTATCCTTATGACTATTTTTATCCAATTGATTATGAAAGACACGGAAAAAATATATCTGAAAGTACTAAAACTATATTACATAAAGATGAAAATATAAGTCTTTATTGTAAAATTAAGAAAAAAATATATTATAAATATGGCTCATATTCACTTAGATATTTATTAAGTTTAACTGATAGCATTAGAAATAAAATAGGAGCAAAAAGATATATAATAAAACAGCAAAAAGGAAAATTTCAAGACAAACGAGTAATAAAAGATTCAGTTGCAGAGGCATATAGCATACTTTGTTCATATAAAGAAAAAAGTGTAGAGTATGTTATATTCCATAACCCTAGATGGATGGGAGTTACAAGTGCAACTAAAGAACTTTTTGAAAATTTAGTACCTTTACAAGGCCTTATTACAAATAGTCAAGTAAATTTAATAGCAAAAAAGATAATAGAGATTAAGCCAAAACAAGTTATTTTTAGTGCCTTTGAATATGGGTATGATAAATTAGCAAGAAAGATAAGAAGTTTAGATAAAAGTATAAAATTAAAACTTTTTTGGCATAGTAGTAATTCTCAGATAAATGGTCAGTTAGTAGATATTATGAACTGGAAGACTAATTTAAAAGTTATAAATTTATGTAGAGAAGGAATAATTGATGTATTTGGTACTTGTAAAGAAAGCCTAGTTAATTTTTATAAATCGCAAGGCTTTAATACTGCGTTTATTAAGAATACTGTTAGATTAGACGAAGATTTAAAAAATAATATTGTAAAGAAAAAAAGAGATGATGATAAGGTACAAATTGGGTTATATGCTGCTGGTATGGACTGGAGAAAAAATATGTTTAATCAAATTGCAGGAGCTTCTTTAATTGAAAACTCAGTTATTGACAGTGTTCCATTAAATTTTGATGGACAAGTATTTGCTTCAAAAGTAAATACAACTATGCAAGGATTAAAAAAAGGAGTAAAAAGAGAAGAACTTTTAAAAAGGATGGCACAAAATGATATTAATTTATATGTGACATTTTCAGAATGTTCTCCAATGTTACCAATAGAAAGTATGGAAGTAGGTACTATTTGCCTTACAGGTGACAATCATCATTATTTTAAAAATACAGAACTTGAAAAATATCTTGTAGTATCAAGAGAAGATGATGTATGTAGTATTAGAGATAAAATTAAATATGCTTTAGAAAATAAAGATATAATATTTGATTTATATAATAAGTGGAAAAGCTCATATGATAATGAAAGTAAAGAAAGTGTTGAAGCTTTCTTAAATATGTAAAAATATAGGTGGTAAAATGTCTAGACATTTTAGTAAAGTAAAAAGTATATTGTTTTATCCAAAAAAAGAAACGGATAGAATAATAGAAGATATAAACAAATTAAGTGATGAAGAAGGCTTTGCTATATATAATCCTGAATGTTTAGGAATTATGAATTCAACAAAAGATTTATTTAAAAATACTGTTGCTATGAAAGAACTTCTAAATGAAAAACAAATTGAAAAAATTGCAAATACTATTACTTACTTAAAATTTAAATATGTAATTTTTAGTTCAATTACATTTGGATGGAAAGCTTTAATTGAAAAATTAAAAGAAAAAGATAATAGTATAAAAATAAAGGTATTATGGCACGGTTCTCACGCAATGTTTGTTGAAAGAAATGAATCATATTTTTTGTATAGTATATTGGAATTAATGGATAGAGATTTAGTTGATTCAATAGGTTTCTTTAAAGAAAGTATGGCTATATATTATAAGGAAAAAGGGTATAATTCATATTTTGTAACAAATAATGTGAAAAATGTTGATATTGTAAATAAAGAGGCTTTTAAAAAAGAAGAAGGTAAAGTGTATATAGGTTCATATTCAGCAGGAGATAGATGGGGAAAAAATACAGTAAATCAATTAAGTGCAGCATCAATGGTAAAGGATGCAATTCTTGATATAATACCAGTTACAACACTAATAAATGAATTTTGTAATATGGCAAATATACATATAAATGATAAGAATTTAAAATATTTACCAAGACAAGAGTTATTAGATAGGATGTCTTTAAATGATGTTAATTTATATGTGACATTTACTGAATGTTCACCAGTACTTCCTCTTGAAAGTTTAGAACTTGGAGTACCTTGTATTACAGGAAATAATCATTCATATTTTAAAGGAACAAAATTATATGATTATTTAGTTGTAAAAAGTGAAGATGATATAAACGAAATTTATGATAAAATATTAAATTGTCTTAATAATAAAGAAGAAATTATTAAACTTTATAAAGAGTGGAAAAAAGAGTATAATATATATTCTAATGAACTACTTGAAAAATTTATGGATTGCGAGGAGAAAAAATGAATTTTATAGAAAAATTAAAACCTTCTAAAGATGGAATATTTATAAAATCAATTTGGGATATAGGATTTTTAAGTTTATTATTTGTATTTGTAAATATAAGTACTTCTACTATTTTTCAATTTGTAAATATACCAATGTCTGCTTTAAATATGATAGTTTCTGTAATTGCTACAATAATAATATATTTAATATTTAGAAGGAAACAGTTAACAAATAATCTTTTTAATATAATAGTAAATATTATTGTTACATTTTTATCAATTTGTTTTGTAATGTTTATAATGAATTACACTATGGATGTTACAGCTGATGGTAACTATTATCATAAAGCTGCAATTGGAGCTATTAAGGAAGGTTGGAATCCAGTATATCAAAATCATTATGACTTTAATGTAGAAAATAATCCAAGTATTGCTGATGAAAAAACATCTTTATGGGTAAATTCATATCCTAAAGCAACATGGAATTTTGCCGCTTCTGTTTATTGCGTTACTAATAATATTGAATCTGGAAAAGCTATAATAATACTATTTATGATATCGTTATTTTGTATGACTTTTTCATACGCATTTAATAAAGGCTTTAAAATAATTCAAGCTTTCTTAATTGCTTTTATTTTATGTATGAGTCCAATAGTAATGTCACAATTATTTTCTTATTATGTTGATGGTATAATGGGCTTACTTATATATATGACTATATTATTTTTACTTATTATAAGTGATAGAAACTATACATTAATATCAGAAAATGAAAAATGGTTAGGACTGTTAATGTCTGTATGTATTTGTATGAACATCAAATTTACAGGTATATTATTTACAGGTATATTTTGTATTTTGTTTTATTTATATTGGTTATTTAAGTCAAGAAAACAAGCTGATTTTAAAAAACAATTTATAAATTTAACATTAAGATTTTTTGTTATAGTAATTGTTGGAATTGGGGCTATAGGTTTTTCTACTTATATGAAAAATATAATTAACCATAATAACCCATTATATCCTTTAATGGGAAAAGATAAAGTTGATATTGTTACTACTATGCAACCTAAATCATTTGCACAGAAAAATAGATTTGTAAAATTATTTGAATCAGTGTTTGCAGAATCTGAAAATGTAACATATAATTCAGGAGATGACCCTAATTTAAAAATACCTTTCACATATACTGGAAAAGAAATTGATGAATCTAGTATACCAGATTTAAGAATAGGTGGTTATGGTATTTTATTTAGTGGAATATTAATTTTAACAGTTGCTATAATTATGTATACTTATATCCATATATATATATATATGCGGAAAAAATAAAAATATATCTGATGAAAACAAAAGATTATATTCTTATTTAACTCTTTTGATATTTGGAATATTATTAAGTACTTTTGTATTAGACGAATCTTGGTGGGCTAGATATTGTCCTCAATTATATCTAATTCCAGTTTTAGCAATAGTAATATTATTTTATTTAAGTAATACATGTTATAAAAAAATGGGAAAATATATTTATATGTGCTTAGGTGTTTTAATATCTGCTTTAATATTAATAAATGATTTACCTTTTATTAAGTGGAGATATAAAGAGTTACTTTCAGCAAGGAATATACGAAATGAAATGTACATATATAAAGAAACTGCTAAAGATAATGATATTTATATAGAAGAAATTGGCAGGTATGGTTTAACATATAACTTAAAAGATATGGGAATAAAATATAATTTAGTAAAAGAAAATGACGGCACTATGAATAGTTCTATGTATAATACTTGGATAAAATATAGGAGTAAGTAATGGAAAAGATAAAAGAGTATTTAAAATTAATAAGAGTAAAACACTATTTTAAAAATTTATTGGTTTTTTTACCTTTACTTTGCAGTGGAGAATTATTTGATAAAAACAAATTAATAAATTGTATTTTAGGTTTTTGTTTATTCTCATTAACTGCCTCAATAGTATACATTATTAATGATTTAAACGATATTGAAAATGATAAAAAGCACACTGTTAAAAAGAATAGACCACTTGCAAGTGGTAAAGTAAAAAAGGAAGAAGCATATTTTTTAGCAATTGTATTATTTGTTATAATTTTAGTAATAAATTTTCTTTTACTAAAAGGAGTGGCAATATATTCTTTAGTTATATTGCTTATATATTTACTAATTAATGTAGCATATTCTTTTGGATTAAAAACAAAACCTATAGTAGATATAGTTATACTTGTTTCAGGATTCTTTTTAAGAGTACTTTATGGAAGTGTTATAACTGATATTAGATTATCTAATTGGTTATATCTAACAATAATATCTGCATCATTTTATATGGGATTAGGTAAAAGAAGAAATGAAATAATAAAGCAGGGAGATAAATCAAGAGAAGTACTTAAAAGATATAGTAAAGACTTTTTAGATAGATATATGTATTCGTATCTTACATTATGTGTTGTTTTTTATTCTTTATGGTGTGTAGATAGTAATACAATTAGTAAATTAGGTACAAATGTTGTATTGACTGTACCACTAGTTATGATAATACTTATGAAATACACATTAAATATTGAAGGCGATTCATATGGAGATCCAATTGATGTAATACTTAGCGATAAAATATTAATGGTGCTTGTAGCCTTATATGCTTTATGTATGTTTGGAATTATATACTTTTTTTAGGTGAGTTATGAAAAAAATAGATGTTTTTGATTTTGATAATACAATATATTCAGGGGATTCTACGGTAGATTTTTATTTGTTTTGCTTAAAATCTAAACTGAGTATATTAAAATATATTCCAAAACAATTTTGGGCTTTTATATTGTATAAGTTGAAGATTAAAGAAAAACAATATTTTAAAGAGACATTTTTTGTTTTTTTAAATAGTTTTGATAATATATCTGATGTTGTAAAAAAATTTTGGGATAAACATAAACAAAAAATAAAAAAGAATGTATTAGGGCTAGCTAAAAACTATGTTGTAGTTATATCAGCTTCACCTGAATTTCTATTAAAAGATATTTGCAAAGAAATAGATTGTAAATTACTTATTGCAACAGATGTAAATGAAAAAACAGGAAAATTTAATTCTAAAAATTGTTATGGGGAAGAAAAAGTAAATAGGTTAAATGAAGAAATAAGTGAATATGAAATAATCAATTTTTACTCTGATTCTAAATCTGATATATTTTTAGCAAAACTAGCTAAAGAAAGCTTCCTAGTTAAAGGAAAAAAAGTTAAAAAATGGTTATAGATTAAGAATATTTAAAAATATATATGATAAACCTGTTAGTGATTAGGAGTTAATAATATATGTGTGAAAAAGATTTATCTGTTTTGATTCCAGTATATAATACTGAAGAGTATTTTAGAAAATGTATTGAATCGGTAATATCTTCAATAAATAAAGCTAATATATATGCTGAAATAATTGTAGTAGATGACGGTTCAAAAGGAAATATTAAAGAATTGATAAAAGAATATATTGAAAAATATCCAAAATTAATAGAATTTTGCTCTCAAGAAAACAGAGGTAGAGGAGCTACTAGAAATATATGTATATCAAAATCAAATGGCAAATATGTACATTTTGTCGATTCGGATGATTACATAGATGAAAATATGTATTTAAAAATGTTTGAAAAAATTTCAAATGAAAATGAATTAGATATTGTAGTTTGCGATTTTGATAATATTGATGTTGAAAACAGTGAAAAAAATGGCATAATAGAAGCTAAAAGTAAGGATATTGAAGATGTAAAATGGGGAATAATAAATGAGCTTATGTGTCCTTCATGTTGTAATAAAATAATAAAAAAAGAACTGTTTAAAGATATAACATTTCCAGAAGATATTAATTATGAGGATTTAGCTACAATACCAATATTATTATTAAAGAGTAATAGAATATGTTATATTGAGGAAGCATTATATAAATATGTTCAAAATAATGAGTCTGTTATGCATGAAAAATACGGAGTTAATCAGTTAAATATTATTAAAGCATTAGAAAAATTGTTTGATAGAATTAATTATATAACTAGTTTATCAGATTTAGAGAAGGAAAGAGCTAAATATATGATTTCTACTAGAAGATACTATGAGGAAATACTTGAAAAAATAACTCTTTCAAATGATAAAAAAAATCTTGAAATGGAGTTCTTAAAAAGAGCAAAAGGATTTGAAGGCATGTTATATGCTAATAAATATTTTAATAAACAAATTTCTATTCAAGGTTTAAAGAAAAAAATAGGCAATAAATTATTACATAGAGCAATACAAAGTAACTCAAAATTTTTGTTAAGAATTTTACTTAATAAAAAAATATATTATAATCTAGTATTAATAAAGTACAGTAATGTTGATATATAATAAAGAAGTAGTATTAAAGGAGTAGTATTTATTATGAAAGATAAAATATTGTTATTTATACCAGGATATAATTGTGAAAAGCAAATTATTAGAGTATTAAAACAATTAAATAAAGAAGTATTAAAATATATAAATGAAGTTATTTTTGTAAATAATCGTAGTACAGATAATACAGAAAAAGTTGTTTTAAATTTTAAGAAAAAGAATAAAAATATTCCTATTCATGTATTAAGAAATGATGATAACTATAATTTGGGAGGCTCTCATAAAGTAGCTTTTGAATATGCTATGAAGAATAAATTCGATTATGTTATTGTTTTACATGGAGATGACCAAGGAAATATAAAAGACTTGCTACCATTATTAAAAAATAAAGAATATGAAAATTATGATTGCCTACTTGGAGCAAGGTTTATGAAAAACTCTAGATTGGAAGGATATTCTAAATTTAGAACTTTTGGAAACAGAGTATATAATATTCTTTTTTCAATTGTTGTTCATAAAAGAATATATGACCTTGGTTCAGGATTAAATATGTATTCAACTAAAATGCTTGAGAATAAATTTTATCATAAGTTTCCTGATAGGCTTACATTTAATTATTGTATGGTTTTAGCTACTCATTATTATAAACAAAATATAAAATTCTTTCCGATTAGTTGGAGAGAAGATGACCAAGTATCTAATGTAAAACTTACTAGTCAAGCATTTAATGTTTTAGGAATGCTATTTAAATATTTAATAAATCATAAATATATTAAAAGTGAATTTAGAGAAAAAGTTATAGAAGAATATACCTCACAGGAGGTCTTAGATGAAAAAAAATAATGTAGTATATAATGTAGTAAATGTTGTATTTTTACTTACTTCTATTTTACTGGTAAATTATGTTGGAATTTTTTATATGGATTTTTCTGCTATTGAGTTAATAGTGTTAATTATAGCATTTTTGTTTTTACATTTACTTAAGTTTATAAGGATATATTTTATTTTACTTGAGGAAAAAATACCTTTTAAAAGAATTGTGAAATTGTATATTAAGACTACATTTGTAAGTATAGTTTTGCCATTTAAAATAGGTGAGCTATTTAAAATGTATTCTTATGGAAAAGAAATTAATAGCTATTCTAAAGGCATTGTTGCAGTAATAATTGAAAAATTTTTTGATGCAGTTGTTTTAGTATTAATACTTATACCATTTGGAATTATAAAGGGAGAAGGTATATCTACTTTATCAATTTTATTACTAGTATTTGTGATATTATTTATTGTAGTGTATTTTTCTTTTGAAGGTACATACAACTATTTGAATAGATTTTTCATTGCAAAAAGTCAAAGTAAAAAAACTTTAGTAGTTTTGAATGTTTTAAATAAATTAAAAAATGTTTATGATAAAGCAAAAGAATTAAGTAGAGAAAGAAATATTTTACTTATTAGTTTAACTGCTATTATTTGGTTTGTTGAAACAATGTTTGTGTATATTATGTCTAATTTTATGAATATGCAGATAAACTTTATGGTAGTTGTAAATTATATAAGTGATGCTTTCTTTGGAATTAATAATGTATTATTTAATAACTATATTTATCTTTGTACTGCTATATTCTTAGTTGTTATTATATTCATTTATGTAAGAAAAGCATTTAAGGAAGGAAGTATTTTATGGAAAAAATAGCATTAATATATGATAATACAGTAAAAGTTAATGATAGAATAAAAACAATAATTGGAAATAAAAGTTTTGGAGAAATGTCATTAAAAAAACAAAAATTATTTGCAAGAGTTGAAAATGCAACAAAAAATGTAAAAAGTAATATAGAATTTAAAAAAATTGATTTTAAAGAGAATTTTAAAGTAGTAAAATATTATCCTAAAGATACTGTTTTCTTTCACTTGTTTTCTAATCAGGCCATAATTAATATGGAAGAATTTGAAATCATTTTAGAAAAATTAAAATTTGTTAATGAAACAACTATAGTATCTTGCAAAGGTATTGTTGGAGTGATATTTAATAACAAGGATACTTATTTAGAATTTTTGAAAGAGTATGTTAATACTAATTCTATAGATTTCATTAGAGGAACAAAGATAGAAACTGAAATTTTTGTTGATTTAACAGATTATAGTAATTTAATAATGTATATTACTAGTGGTTTTGATGCTAGATATTTTAATAGTATTGAAAGCACAAAGTATACTGTTACTAAAAGAAGTAAAGACAAAAAGAAAATGAAAATGGAATATACATATTATTGGTTACTTCCTGAAAGTATGAAGAGCTGGATGGTTATGCCATATAATTACAAAGAGGAAGAAAACTGTGCTTCTTATACTATGGAAAGAATGCCAATGACTGATGTGGCTATTAGATGGACACATGGAGCAATTGATATAGAAGAATTTAAGTGTTTACTTGATAAAGTTTTTTACTTTTTTAGTTGTCGTGAAAAGAAAGAAATATCTAAAGAAGAATATAAAGATATAGCAGATAAACTGTATTTAAATAAATTAGATAAAAGAATAGACGAATTAAAGAAGTTAAAAGAATATGAAAAACTTGCTAATATGATTAAAGATGGTACAAACTTTAATTCTATTGATGAAATTGTTGCATTATATAAAGAAATATACTTAAAAGAAACCAAAAAATTGTATAAACAGAATAAATATGTTTCAGTTATTGGACATGGAGATGTATTCTTTGCTAATATGTTATATAGTAAAGAAGTAAATTTGTTAAGATTAATTGACCCAAAAGGTGTTTTAGAAGAAAAAGATTTATGGACAGATCCATATTACGATATTGCAAAACTCTCTCATTCTATATGTGGAAACTATGATTTCTTTAATGTAGACGAGTATGACATTGAATTAAACAAAGATATGAAATTTAATTTAAATATTCATTTTGATAATAGAAGCTATAAAGAGATATTTAAAGAATATTTATCTAGCAATGGATTTGATTATACACTTGTTAGAGTTTATGAAGCTAGTCTTTTTCTATCAATGCTACCACTTCATATAGATAATATTCATAAGGTATTTGGATTTTTGCTAAATGCAATTAATATTTTGGAGGAGATAAAAAATGTATAAAGATATCACGTTAATTTTTGATGTTGATGGAACATTATGTCCTATCAAAAGAAAAGAAGAAAAGTATGAAGATTTGATTCCTAATGAAGAAATGGTAAACAAACTTAAAAATTACAAAGAAAATGGTGCAAAGATTGTATTATTTTCTTCAAGAAATATGAATTCATATGGTGGTAACTTAGGTTTGATTAATGCAAATACGGCAGTTATAATGCAAAAATGGCTAAAGAAGTGGGATATACCATATGATGAAATATTATATGGTAAGCCATGGCCAGGACATAAAGGGTTGTATATTGACGATAGAGCCGTTAGACCAGATGAATTTTTAAAATATTCATTTGATGAATTAGAAGAAATATGTAAAAAATCTAGTCGCAAACACGACTAATATGAAAACTATAATTGCATTTAAGGTGAGGAGTAATTTATGTTAATTGATAAGTTAAAAAGAATAAAACCATTTATTTTACCGTTTTTCCTAGCATTAATACATTATTTTATTAGTATAAAGTATAGTAAAGACGTTATAGATTTTTCAAATTTACAATTAAACTTGAGGTTAAAAGTAATATTTTTAATAATTGAAGGTTCCGTTTTTGTTAGTTTATTTTTACTATACTATACGGTAATAAAAGTAATAAAAAATTTTAGTAAATATAAAAAATATGTTTATGTATTTTCAATATATTTGGCAGTTTTATTTGTATTTTTGATATTAGTATGGCCAGGTATATGGAGATGGGATGATATACTTGTTGCAAAATATGCTAAAGAATTTGGAATGGTTCCTTGGCAACATTTCTTGTCTTCCGTTGTTAATATATATTCTTTAAGAATTATACCATTTGCATCAGGAGTTACTATTATTCAATGTATATTAATTTCATTAATTGTAAGTTATATAATAGTAAATATTTATGAAGGTATGAAATTAAAAAAATGGTACTTTTTCATTATTTTATTAGTACCATTTTTATTACCTAGTGTAATAGATAATAATTTATATACTTTAAGGCCTATACTATATAGCTATGCCTTTATATTACTGATTTTTTTAATGTTTGAAATTGTAACTAAAAGCAAGGAAATTAACCTAAAAAATAGTATAGTGTTAATTATTACATTTGTAACTGTATCAGCATATAGAAGTGAAACAATTTGGTTTATTGGGGTATCAATGTTATTTTCATTATATATGTTGATAAAAAATAGAAATAAAATGAATGTTTCTAAAAAATTGTTATATCTGTGTATACCGATTATTACTATAGGTTTAACTTTTGGAATTTCGTGGACAGAAAAAAAGTTCTTAGGAGATTGGAGTAGTAATAATTATACAATAACTTCTACAGTTGAACAAATTGCTCCACTTATTAGAGAAGCAAATAAAAATGAAGAATGTAAGGATATAATAGAGAAGATTGATAAAGTTATAAATGTTAAAATGATATTAGAGCAAGAAAAAAATACTGGTATTGATATTTATTGGCAAGGATTAGTAAGAGAGAATTATACTAATGAAGAGTTTAATGAATATATGAAATGTTATGCTAAATTATGTTTGAAATTTCCTAAAATTTTCATAAATCAAAGAATAGATGAATTTATAAGAACATCTGCTTTGAAAAAAGATTCTCTTAATACAATTAGTGATACTTCATCAGCTTATGATGATTTGAATGCTGAAAATTATTGCACTGAATTAATTGATTTATATGGGGATATTCAAAAACCTATAAATGTTGGTTTAAGAAGAAATGTAATTCGAATTATAGAGGGAAGAAAGTTATATGATTATAAAAAAACTAATATAGTTTATCATATTTTTTATAACTTGATACCACCTATATTAATACTTGCTTTATCAATGATTTATTTATTTTTTAAGAAAAAATATGTGCTATCTTTTATTACTCTTTTAATACTTACAAAAACTTTTCTAGTATTTATGACAGCACCTAGCTCTCTTTTCATATACTATTTTGCTGAATATTTATTAGGATATTTGTATTTGTCTGTTATAATAACAAAGCTTGTTTTAGAAAAGATAGGTAAGAAAGTTTAATAAAAAATATATATTATAATTTAAATTTAAGGTTTATAGGTAAATCCATAAAACCTAAATATATTATAAAAGGAATGTAAATTTATGAATATTGTTATAACAATGGCAGGACTTGGCTCAAGATTTAAAAAGGCAGGATATACTATGCCTAAGTATATGGTAGAAGTAAAAGGTAAAACTTTATTTGAGTGGTCAATGCTTAGTTTATTGGATTTTAACAAACAAGAAAATGTAAAGTATATTTTTGTTGTAAGAAAAGAAGATAATTCAAAAGATTTTATATTAAATGAAACTGCAAAATTAAATATAAAAGAGGTACATGTAGTTGAACTTGATAAGTTAACAGACGGTCAAGCAACTAGTGCACTTTTAGCAAAAGAGTATTGGAATGAAGATGAAGAGTTGATAGTTTACAATATTGATACTTATATTGAACCAAATGAATTAAAATATGTGGATATATTAGGAGATGGATATATACCTTGTTTTAATGGAAAAGGAGAGCATTGGAGTTTTGTAAAAGTAGATAATAATGGTAATGCGGTTGAAGTAAGAGAAAAACAAAGGATTTCTAATAACTGTACAATAGGCCTTTATTATTTTAAGACTTGTAAATTATATGAAGAAATATATAATGAGTATTACAAAGATGGAATTAATTTAGAAAAAAATGAAAAATATATTGCTCCATTATATAATTATATGATAAGCAAAGGACTTAGTGTTAGAATTTGTAATTTACCGTATGATAAAGTACATGTACTAGGAACACCAGAAGAAGTTGAAATTTTTAGGAGTTTAGTATGATTAGTTTAATTAAAAAACTTTGGAACTTTCGGATGGAATATATATAAAAAATATGAAGAAATATGGAATTATCTTATTATGGGAGCCTTAGGTGTACTTGTAAATGTAATTTCATACTCTTTATGTAGATTTATTGGTATAGATATTTTTGTTAGTAATTTAATTTCTTGGATAGTTTCTGTGCTTTTTATGTATATAACCAACAAATTATTTGTATTTAAAAGTAAAACAAATACTAAGCTTGAACTATTTAAGGAGTTTATATCATTTGTATTTGCTAGAATTTTCACTTTAGTAGTTGAAACAGGAATATTATATCTTGGTTCTAAGGTTTTAAATATTAATGATATTATTGTAAAAGTTATAGCACAAGTTGTAATTATCATATTAAATTATATATTAAGTAAGTTATGGATATTTAAAAAAGATAAAAAAAGATAAGTAACTACTCATATAATACGTTTAAAAAGTTAAAGAAGTAAATATAAAATTTGCTTCTTTTTTTATGCGATATTGCCAAAAAAGAAATTATGGAAACATATTGCAAGTATTTTGAAATTGTTATATAATGTAGATAATATTTCTGAAATTTGGAGGATTATTATGAAATTAAACTTGAAATTAGACTTTAAACGTATTAATAAATGGTATTTAAGTATATTTATTTTGCATTTTTTATTTACTTTTTATACAGATAGAATTATGTTTGATTTTAGCAAATTAAATGTAGTAAATTATATTTTTTGTAAAATAATAACTTTAGTTGCACTTGGCTCTTTTTGGCATTTTATACGAGTTATATTTGTTGATAAAAATGCATTTGCAAAAAAGATGTTTAAAAATTTAATTATTTACTTAGTTCCAATGTGTATATTACTTATTTTTATTTGGCCAGGAATTTGGCTTGGAAGTGATAACAAAACATTTTTTGAGCTTGCAACAACTGCAAACTTTCATTATAAGTTAAATTATCTTTCATCTGTTTTTTATATAGTTTCATATATGATATTTCCTTTACCTACAGGCTCTGTTATAATGCAAACTATTTTAATAGGAAGTGTAGCAGCATATATTTTAACTAAAACATTGGAATTAAATAATAATAAAAAAATATGTTATTTAATGTATTTACCGTTTTTTTTCTTACATACAATTTTTTATATTTTCTATGTAAATAGACCTATAATTGTTGGTACGTTATATTTGTTGCTTGTAGCAATTATGTTATTTGACAAAGTTAATAAAAATACATTAGATAATAAAAAGCTAGCTATATTAACTATATTAGTTTCATTATTAACAAGTTGGAGAAAAGAGCAATTTTATTTAGTAATTGCGATTCCTATTGTTATATTTATAGCATATAATTTAAAACTAAATAAGAAAAATTTAATAAAAGTTTTATTGCCTATATTTTTAGCAAGCTTAATTGTGTATATACCACAACAAATTGCATTTAGAGATAAGATGACAAATATAAATAAAAATATGCCAACGTATATCACTCCACTTTCTTGTATGCTAAATATGGATTTAAAAAAAGACAATTTAGAAGAAGATTTAAAGAAGATTGATAAAGTGGTAGATGTTGAAATTTGTAAGCAATATTATTCTCATAGTGATTGTGCACCTATGTACCATGAAGGCTGGTTAAGAGATTTTACATTAGAAGATTATGACGAATTTTTAGAGGGGTATTCTTCTATTATTAAGAATAATATAGATAAATTCTTAAAAGCTAAGTATTTAACTTTTATTGAAGCTACATCAATTGATGGAGATTTATTTTCATCAATAGGTCTATATAGTAGTAATGAAGATACTTTGTATTCCACAGGTTATAGGTCTTCTAAAGTAATTTTTGATTATAATTTAAGAATTAACTTTTTGAAAGTTATAGAAGGAAAAACTGATATAAGTAAATTTAATAAATTATATAACTTAGCATTTAATCTATTTATACCACTTATAGCAATATTTGTTATATTTGTTTTATCTATATTCAAAAGGAATTTATTTAATTTCTTGGTAAGTGGCATGCTTTTGGGACAAGCTATGATAGTATTTTTAACAGCTCCGGCAAGTTATTTTATGTATTACTTTTATTTATATTTAACTGGTTGGTTTTTTATAACATACTATTTATGTATGTTTATTTCAAAAAAAATTAAAAGTAAGAAGTAGTATTTATGGTAATGAAGAAGCAATTGTTTATTTGCTTCTTCGTTTTTTCTTGCATAGTGACAAATAAAATGTTATAATACTAAATATATAATAGGAGAAAGATTTAATATGAAAGATAATCCTGTGAAGATAATACATTATTGTTGGTTTGGGCCAAGACCTTTATCTAAACTTGCAAAAAAATGTATGAAAAGTTGGAGTAAATTTTTGCCTGATTATGAAATAAAATTATGGAATGAAGATAATTTTGATTATAATCAAAATGAATTTGTAAAACAAGCATATAAGGAAAAAAAGTGGGCCTTTGTATCAGACTATGCTAGGCTTAAAGCACTTTCAGAATATGGAGGAATATATTTTGATACTGATATGGAAATCTTAAAAGATATTTCTGATATTTTGAAAAAGGAGTGTTTTCTTGGCATTGAAGATTCTGGTCTTATAAATGCAGCAGTTATTGGAGCAAAGAAACCACATAATGTATTTATTGATAAATTAATTGCACAATATGATAATTTGGAAGGCTTTGATAAAAAAGATATTTATGCAATGTCAATTCCAAGGCAAATTACAAAAATGATTAAGCCTTTAGGATTTAAAGAAGATAGTAGTGAAATACAAGAATTTTTTGATGGAAATTTAAGTGTATTTCCAAGAGATTATTTTTATCCATTAAGTTATGATTATCAGAATAACAAGTATAGTGAAAATTCTTGTATGGTACATAGATTTGACGCAACTTGGGCTAGTAAACCGGAGAAAGCAAAGCTTTTCTTTAGAAGGCATAATATGAAATTTATGATGAGAGCGGTTGATATATGCGTTAGTATAAAAATAAGAATAAAAAGAATTGTAAATAGACTAAGGGGAATTCCTAATGAAAATATAGGAGAATAAGTTATGAGTAAAATAACAGTAATAATTCCTTGTTTTAATGAGGAAAAAACAATACCACTTTTCTATGATGAAATGGAAAGAGTAAGAAAAAAAGATTTTAAAGGTATAGAATTTGAATATATATTTGTAAATGATGGCTCAAAAGATAATACTTTAAATATAGTTAAAGAATTGAGCAAAAAAGATAAAAAAGTAAGATATATTTCTTTTTCTAGAAATTTTGGTAAAGAGGCAGCTATGCTTGCTGGCCTAGAGGAAAGTAGTGGAGACTATGTTACACTAATGGATGCTGATTTACAAGACCCACCAGCTATGTTAAGAGAAATGTATGATTTAATAAAAAATGAAGACTATGATGCCGTTGGTACAAGACGTGTATCTAGAAAAGGAGAACCACCAATAAGGAGTTTCTTTGCAAGACTTTTTTACAAGATTATAAATAAAATGTCTAACATTGAAATGGTTGATGGAGCAAGAGATTATCGTTTAATGTCAAGACAAGTGGTAGATTCGATACTTGAGTTAGGAGAGTATAATAGATATTCTAAAGGACTTTGGAGTTTTGTTGGATTTAATACTAAATGGCTAGAATATGAAAATGTAGAAAGAGTAGCAGGAGAGAGTAAATGGTCTTTTTGGAAGTTATTTAAGTATGCTATGGAAGGAATAACTGCATTTTCTACTGTTCCACTAGTTTTATCTTCATTTATTGGATTATTCTTTTGTTTTGTTGCTTTTATATTAATAATAGTAATAATAGTAAAAACACTTGCATTTGGTGACCCAACAGGTGGTTGGCCATCACTTGTATGTATAATATTTTTTGTAAGTGGAGTACAATTATTTTCACTTGGAGTTATAGGTCAATATTTGTCAAAAACATATTTAGAAGTAAAAAGGAGACCTATATATATAATTAAAGAAAAGAATTAAAGTAAAAAAGTGTTTCCGTAAAAAAATGGAAATGCTTTTTTTATTAAATTGTTGCAAAAAAATTGCTTTAACATAACATTTTATTGCGTTTTTTATAGATTTTCTTGCAAAAGTATAGTATAATAGGAGTGTCAAAAAAGGTGGTTAAATGAATAAAGAAGAAAAAATTGCATTTGTTATACCAGCATACAATGAAGAACAAAATATATTAAAAGTAATAGATGAAATAAAAAAAGAATTTAAAAGTGCAAAAATAATTGTAGTAAATGATGCATCTAAAGATAATACAAGTAAAATAGTGCTAGAAAAAAATGTAACTTGTATTTCACATGCCTTTAATATGGGGTATGCTATGGCACTACAAACAGGGATAAAGTATGCTAAAAGTAAAGGCTATAAAAGAGTAGTGCAATTTGATGCAGATGGACAACATATTGCAACTGAAGCAAGAAAACTTATAAATAAATTAGAAGAAACTAAAGCAGATATTGTAATAGGCTCTAGATTTCTAGAAAAGGATAGCTATAAACAAACATTTTTTAGAAGAGTTGGTACAAGCATATTTTCATCTCTAATAAAATTGTTTTGTAAAAAGAAAATTTCCGACCCAACATCTGGTTTTCAGTGTTTAGGTGAAAAAGCAATAGAAAGATTTTCTACATTTGGAAAGTATCCTGAATTTCCTGATGCAAATTTAATAATTGAACTTTTATATAGTGGATTTAAGATAGAAGAAGTGCCAGTTAAAATGAGACTTAGAGAGTTCGGAGAAAGTATGCATAGTGGAATATTAAAACCAATAAAGTATATGATTAGCATTTTATACACTATTTGCATTATAATTCTTAGAAATACTTTTAGAATGAGAGGTACAAATTAATGAATATTTTTTATATTATTATTGGTGTTTTATTATTTGTATATATTATAAGTGTAGTAATAAAAGGTACATTTGATGTTTATGAAAGTATTTTTTGGTTAATTGGAACTATTGTAATTTTAATTCTTTCAATATTTCCAAATCTAATTATATGGCTTGCTGGCCTTATTGGAATAGAATATGCACCATCTTTACTATTTTTACTTGTAGCAGTATTTTTACTTTTTATTAATTTTAGAAATACACAAAAAATAGTAAATCAAAAAGAAAAAATATTATCTCTTGAACAAGATGTGTCAATTCTAAAATATGAAATTAATAACTTAAAAGAAAATGAGGAAAAAAATGAATAATAAAAAGAAGTATAAGGTAAGTGTTATTGTTCCTTGTTATAAAGTTGAAAAATATATTAAAAGATGTTTAAATTCTTTAGTAAATCAAACACTTGATAATTTTGAAATTATATGTGTAAATGATGGCTCTCCTGATAATACTTTAAATATATTAAATAAATATAAAGAGAAATATAAAGATTTTTTTAGAGTAATTGATAAGGAAAATGAAGGAGTTTGGAAAGCAAGACTTGATGGAGTAAAAATTGCACAGGGAAGGTATATAGCAATAGTTGATTCTGATGATTATGTTGAAAAAGATTATTTAAAAAAACTATATAATGCAGCAAAAAATAATAAATCAGATATATCTATTTGTGGTTTTTCAAGAATAGATAATGAAACTGGAAAAGTATTTTCAAAAGAAATGAATAGATTTGAAGGCAAAGACATTTATATGGATAAAAATCCTGAAGATATTATTTCTATAAATGGAGCTTTATGGAATAAGTTATATAAAGCAGAACTTTTAAAAAATTTAAAAACTTTTGAAAAGCCTCCAATAGTTTTTGAAGATATGATGCTTTTTTTATTAATAGCTATGAAAGTTAAAAAAATTTCTTTTATAAATGATTGTTTATACAATTACATGGTAAGAGAAGGAACTGCAATTTCAACTATTGATGTTAATAAAAAGACATTAAGTGAAGAAACAATGATTACTATAAGAAAAATGTATGGTAATTTTAATAAAGATTTGATACAGGTAATAGACTCACTTGCATTTTTACATTTTGGTATTTCTCTTATGTTTAGAATTTCATATGATAAAAGCTTTAATTTAAAAGAAGAACTTAAGAAAAATAGAAAATACTTAGATGAAAATTTTCCAACTTGGAGGAGTACAAAGTATTTATCAGTATTTTATTGTATAAAAAATAAAGGCAAAAATTTAAAAGTAGCCATAATGAAGAAAGTATATGTTTTACATATGCTAGGTATATTTTTGAAAGTATATAGATTTATGATAGATAAACTAAAAATTGATATAAAATGGTAAAGGATGAAAATTAATATGTTAAAATATTTTTTAGTATGTATTTATTTAGTATTAACTCTTTCAGGGTTGGTACTTATGAAAAAAGGTGGAAATCCTGGAAAAATAAAAATTAATAAAAAAGAAATTGGTTTATCAATGAGCCCTGTTAGTGCACTAGGTTTTGTATGCTATTTGTGTAGTTTTTTACTATTTACAAAAATTGTAGTTATGTTTGATTTAAGTTATATTATGCCGATTGTTACAGGTGTAGTGCAAATTGCTACTTTATTTATAGCAAACATGTTTTTTAAAGAAAAAATTAGCAAGATATCAATAATAGGTGCAAGCTTTATTATTATTGGAATATTTATAATGAATATTTAGGGGGAAATATGAAAAAATATATTTTAGTTGTTTTTTATATATTACTTTATATAGCAGGGTTAATTTTACTAAAACTTGGTGGAAACACAGGAAGTTTAGTTATTGAAAATGGTTCATTTGTTTTCTCAATGAACCTAATAAGTTTAGTTGGTTTTATTTCATATATACTAAGCTTTTTGTTATTTACTAATATAATTGTAAAATTTGATTTAAGTTATATTATGCCAGTAAGTTCTGGACTTGTTCAACTTATTACTTTAATTTCAGGTTTTGTTATATTTAATGAACAAATAAAAATTAAAGGAATAATTGGAGCAGTTATTGTTATTATTGGTATAATAATAATGAATATAAAAAGTAAAGAACAAGAAGTAAATAATAATTAAAAATTCTAAATAAAGGATTAATTATGATGAATAAAATAAAAAAAATATTTAAGTTAAAAAACCTATTAATTATATTTATCATATGTATATTATCAGTATTATCTATGTTTAATTTTAGTGTTGCTTTATATTCAAAAAATACTAATGAAGTGACAGTTTATCTAAATAAAGGTGATATAGTTAATGATATTATACTTAGTAATAATAGTTTGAATTTAAAGAAATTTAAAAATAATAATATTGAATTTGATAAAATTGTAAAAGATGAGGCAATTGAAGAACAATGGCTAAATATTATTAATGATACAGATATAAAAATAGACATGTCTGTTATAGATAATTTGACTGTAGAAGTAACTTCAAATTCAGAAAAAATAAAATATAAAATTAATGGTGAGGAATTTGAAAATATTGGCACTACTATTTATATTCCAAATTCCAAAATTAGTGTACTAAAAGATAGTATAAATAATAAAAGTGCAATTATTTTTGCTATTTCATTTATTGTTTTTGCTATTATAGTACCACTTTTAAAGTATTTACTAGATAAGATTAAAGAGGATAAATTAAAATTATGGGATATTGCACTAATGCTTTTTACAGTATTTTTAATATATCTATCAAATATTTACTTATTTATGTTACTAAATAAATTATTAGCTATTATACCATCACTAATTCTAACTTTATTTGTGCTTTGGAAATTTAAGTTTAATATAAAAGAGTGGAAAAATATATTTTTGCTTGTAACTTCTATAGTTGGTGTAATGATGTTATTTATGATTACACCTGGAAATGTTCCAGATGAATATTCGCATTATATAAGGTCGTATGTAGATTCAGTATCAATTAGTAAAGAGTGGAAAGATAATGCTAAAATGCCAGTAAGTATTAATGATTTAATGGAAAAATTTACTTATAATAGACATAGTACTAAAATAAAATATTCAGCTGAGTCATATATGACAGAACTATTAAAAAGTAATGATTATGATACATTAAAGAAAAGTAATATAGGTTATGAAAATACAAAATATTTAAGCTTTTTACCTTATTTACCATCTACAATAATAAATGTAATAGGTAGAAATTTAAGATTACCTGTATTTATAACATTTATGCTTTGTAGATTAATAAACTTGATAGTTTCTACAATGCTATGTTATATGGCAATAGCTATTTCTCCAAGATTTAAAAAGATTTTTGCTTTAATTGCTATTTTACCTATTTTTATGCAACAGGCAATAGGGGTAGATATGGATTATTTAACTGATTCAGTAGCAATTTTACTTATTGCTATAATATTAAAATATCGCTTTGAAGATATAAATTTAGGTATAAAAGACTTAATATGTATAGCAATGGTAGGAATATCACTTGGACTTTGTAAATTTGGATATTTTCCTTTATTAATTTTGATATTTATGATACCAAACAAAAAATTTGCAAATAAAAAAGTTGCTATAATTTTTAAGTTGTCATTAATATTAATTCCTATTATAATATCATATTTTGCAAACTTTAGTGCAGTTAGTAATCCAAATACAAATGAAACAGAAAAATATACTATAAAAACAGTTCTCTTAAATCCAATTAATTCTGCTAAAGTATGTGTAAAGACACTTATAGGTAGATTTGCAGATGATAGTTTAAGTAAACAAATAGATGGATTTGGTTGGTCAACAAAAAGCCAGTTAAAACTTTCATTATGGGTACTTGCTTCAGTATATATAATTTGCCTTTTTTCAGATAATGAAGAGAGTCAATATTTAACAAAGAAAGATAGAATAGTTATGCTAGGCATATTTTCATTTATATATTTAATATTGTATGGTATTGCATTTACAGAATGGACTAGTATTATTTCTGATGAAATAACAGGACTTCAAGCAAGATACTTTATACCTATTTTACCTTTGTTTTATATTGCAATTTCTAATAATTTCTTTAAAAATACAATGAATAATAAATGGAAGTTTTATACAATATCTATCTTTATTTCACAACTATTATCCATTATGTCGATAGTTACTGCTTTTTATTAAACATTAAAGAGAGGAGAAAAAATGGAAAAAATTAAGACTAAAATAAATGATATAAAAAAGTATGCTTTAGAAAATAAAATGATATGGGTATGTTTACTTATAGTTATAATTTTTCTTGGTGGCTTTATGAGACTTGAATATTCAAGATGTACTTTTAGAATGTATACTACTCCATATATGGAAGAATATAATCACTACTTAGTTTTAGGAAGATATATTGTTGCAATTTTTTGGAAACTAGTAAACGTATTAGGATTTTCTGTTAATGTAACTTATACAATAAGTTATTTAATGGGAATAATTGCCGTTACACTTAGTATTTTTATGCTATATAATATTTTAAAAAAGCATATTAAAAATGATTTATTAAATATTCTTATTTCAACAGGTATTATCTTAAATTGTTTTATAATTGATTACTTTTTATATATAGAAAAAGGAGTATTTGCTTTATCAATTTTATTTGCAATAGTTGCTTTGAAATTTTTACTTAACTTTTTTGAAAATAATAAAAAAAGAAATTTAATATATTCTTTTATATTTCTTTGTTTATCTTCATTTTCATATCAAGGCTCAGTAGGTCTTTATATAGCTATTGCAACAATATTTATAGTGAAATATTCAGATAATATAAAAAAGTTCATATATAATAATGTTACCACTGCTTTAGTATATGGAGCTTCAATGGGGCTTTCATATTTACTAGTTAGAATAGTTGGCGACCAAACTACATCAAGAACTACAGGAGCACTATATTTATTTGAAAGTATAAAAAAAGTTATAAAGAACTTATGCAGATTATTTATAGAAACATATGGAACAATGCCTAAATTTTTCTTTGCAACTATTTTTACGATTGTATTTATAGGTATTATATATATTATAATAAAAAATTGTAATAATGAAAAGAATAACAAAAATAGTAAAAAAATAGCTTTACTAGGGTATATATATATTCTTGCTGGGTGTATTGTTGCTTCCATATTACCACAACTTGCTATTGATACTGCATCAATTTACTTTACTGCAAGAGCAATTTTTCCTTTTGCCTCAATAATTGCACTTTCTGCTTTGTATTTATGTGTAAATGTAAAAATAGATAAAAAGATATATGAAAGTTTTTTTATTGTAGTATTTGTAGTTTATCTATTTGTACAATTTGTAACATTTAGTAATATAATAAATGACCATTATACTTTAAATTATGTTGAGAAAAAGGATGTATTAAGCATTGGTAAAGAAATTGAAAAATATGAGGCTGAAAGTAATAAAAAAATAACTAAGGTTATATTCTATGTTGATAAAAATTCTAGATTTAGTTATGAAGGGCTTAAAGAGTATTCAGATATAAACGAGAGAGTATTAAGAACAAGATGGTGTAGAATAAATATATTAAATTATTACTTAAACAGAGACTTTGTACAAGAAGATAATCAAAATGAAGAATATAAAAAAGAATTTGAAAGTATTGATTATAACGGATTTGATACAAAACAGTTAAAATTTGAAAACGATACTTTACATCTTTGTACTTATTAATAAAGAAAGGAGGAGATTATGCTAACGGATAAAAAAAAGATAGTAAAAAATGTAGTGTTTTATAGTATGCTAGTTATATTAGCAGGTTTGTTGGTATATCATCTTCTTTGGAAAGAATATTTAGCTGACTTAGTTAATTATGCTTTTAACGGAAAACAAGAAAAAAATGTAAAAGAAACAGTAGAGATTAATGATGTTGAATTGCCATATTTTGAACAAGGTAAAACTTATTTATATCCAATTAGTAAAGAAGACATAGGTAAAGATATAACAATAAATATTAAGGTAAGTACTAATGATAATGTTAAACATTTTATTGATGGCAAAGAATTTAATAAAAGTATTGAATTAACAACGAAAGCAGAGTATAATAAGGAATTAGAAATATATTCTAATAATTCATTTTATTATGAAAAAAAATATATAAAATTTACTAATTTACCAGTTATAAGTATAAATAATAACTCTAAAAAATTAAGTAAAGAATATTCTTTTGGCAATGTTAGTATTATAGACCCAGATTATATAAAAAATGAATCAGAGTATTGTATAGAATCTGATATAAATATAAGACTAAGAGGAACATCAGGTTTAAATGCAAAGAAAAAATCATATAGAGTAAGATTACTAGAAAAAAATAATAATAATAGAAAAAAGAACTTGTCTTTGCTTGGTTTAAGAAATGATTCTGATTGGATTTTAGACTCACTTTATGCGGATAGTTCTAAAATACGAAATTTACTTTCATATAATTTATGGAATTTAATGAACGAAGATATATCAGAAGAGTATTATGCAAAACTTAATGGAAAATTTGTAGAAGTATTTATGAATGGTGAATATGCGGGTCTTTATGTACTTAAAGAGCCTATTGATGAAGAAACATTAAATTTAAAAGAAACCTCAAATAGCGATAGTGGAATATTACTTAAGGGAGTTGACCATAGTATGCCACAATTTAATGAAGAAGACATGAAAAATGTAAAATCATCAACATACTATGGATTTGAAATTAAGTATCCAAAAGATTTAAAAGATAATTCTCAGTACTGGTATATAATGTTAAGCAAAATGAAAAATTACTATACTGGTAATGTTAGTGATGAAGTTATAGAAAATACATTTTATATGGATAATTTTGTTAATTATAGACTATTATTATTAGCGATAAAAGCACTAGATAATTATGAACCTAAAAATGTATATTTTTCTCTTAAAGATTTAGGTAATGATACTAAGATTATATTAACTCCTTGGGATTTAGATTTAACTTTTGGTATAGACTGGCTTGAACATGGTTTTGGAAAAAATTATGAAGCATATGATACAATTGTTGATTTAAATTTGAATAATAGTGAAAATTGTAAAAATAATTTAAAATCTAGATGGAAATATTTGCGAAAAAATGTGTTTAATGATAAAGTAATAGATAAATTAATTACAGATTACTATAATGAATTAACTATTACAGGTGCTATAGATAGAGAAAATAGTAAGTGGAATGCTATAGACTTATCTGTAGAATTTAACGAAATAAAAGACTGGTGTAAAAAAAGATTTATAGTAGTTGATGAATATATAGATAAACTATAGTTTAAGAAAGGTATATTTTATGGATGAATTAATAAAAAAAGGTAAATACAGGCACGAATTAAAATATATGATAACTGATTTACAATTTGAAGAGTTAAAAACAAGACTTTCTAGTATGCTTGATGTTGATAAAAATGCTAAGAAAAATGGTGGTAAGTATTTTATTAGAAGTATGTATTTTGACGATTATTTAAACACTAGCTATTATCAAGTATTAAATGGTGTAAGTAAAAGAGAAAAATATAGAATTAGATATTATAATTATGATGAAAATTATATAAGTCTTGAAAAAAAATTTAAGATTAATAATATGACAAATAAAACATCTTGCAAAGTTACAAGGAAGCAAGTAGAAGATTTGATAGCAGGAAAGCTAGATGTTAGTAAAGATAATCATAAAGTATTAAATGAGTTTATTATAAAAACAAAATTTTATGGTTATAGACCAGTTATAATAATAGACTATGATAGAATTCCATATACATACGTAGCTGGAAATGTAAGAATTACACTTGACCATAACATTTCAATGAATTATAATGCTTCAGATTTTTTTAAAAAAGATAGTACAAGCATTCCTTTGCTTGAAAAAGGCAGAAATATTTTAGAGGTTAAATATGATGATTTTCTACCAAATTATTTAGCTTGGTTGGTTAATATAAATGTATTAGAACAAACTTCATTTTCTAAATATTTAAATGGTAGAATAATGCAAAATAGATTAGTAGATGAGGAGATTTATTATGGATAGTTTTAGTTTTTCAGATATTTTTAAAAATAAGTTTTTAGCAAATTTTACAAATAATATATCACTTAGTACAGTTGTTATCACACTTGCAGTAGCATTAGTTTTTGCATTAATTATTTTCTTTGTATATAAACTAGTATGTGATAATGTGGTATATTCTAAAAAATTCAATGTTACTATGTCACTTATGACAATTGTCACAGCAGCAGTTGTAATGTCAATGCAAGCAAATGTAGTTGTATCTTTGGGTATGGTTGGTGCACTTTCTATTGTAAGATTTAGAACTGCTATTAAAGAACCAAAAGATTTGTTATTTTTGTTTTGGTCAATAAGTAATGGAATAATAATTGGAGCAGGTGTATATTCTCTTGCTTGTGTACTTGCAGTAACTTTAACACTTGGTTTACTTTTATTTGATAGATTACCTGGGAATAAAATACCATATTTACTTGTGGTAAGTTTTACTGATTTTGATACAGAAAAGAAAATTTCAAGTATTCTAGAAAAAAATAAAATTAAATTTAGAGTAAAATCAAGAAATGCTTCAGCAAATAAAATTGATATAATATATGAATTATCAGGTGAAAACTTAAATGATTTGTTAAAAGAAGTATCAAGCTTTGAAACAGTCATGGCTGCTAATTTACTTACACAAGATGGAGAGTGTCAATTTTAAGGAGGAGTATTAATGAAAAAAATCACATTTTTGATGCTTCACTTAAATTATGGTGGTATAGAAAGACAAGTTACCACTCTTGCAAATAGTTTGGCAAATGATTATGAAATTGAGATAATATCTTTGTATAATTTGCTAAATCGGAAAGTCTTTTTATGATTTAGATAAAAGGATAAAGCTTAAGTTTGTGTTTCCTTATGGGCCAAACAAAAGTAAATTAAAAGAAAATGTAAAAAAATTAAAGATTATATCTTTCTTTAAAGAGTTAAATAAAAGTATAAAAATCATATATATGAAATTTTGGGGCTTAAGTAAGATTATAAATAGCATAGATACGGACATTTTAATTTCATCAAGGATAGAATTTGCAAATCAAATTCATAGAAAAGATATTGTTACTGTAACTCAAGAACATTCATATATAAGTGATACTAAATATATGAAGAAGTGTAAGAAAACTTTTAAAGATATAAACTATCTAGTTGTAATGACAAATCAAGCAAAAAATCTTTATGAAGAATATTTAAAAGGCCTTGATATTAAAATTAAGGTAATTCCAAATATGATAGAGGAAAACAAAGAAGGAAAACTTTCTACCCTTGAAAATAATCAAATTATAAGTATTGGAAGGCTTGAAGATGTAAAAGATTTTAAAACTTTAATTGATGTTTTTTCTTTAGTTCAAGAAAAGCATAAAAAATTAGTCCTTAAAATAGTAGGAGAGGGCAGTCAAAGAAAAGATTTAGAAGATTTAATTAAAGAGAAAAAATTAGAAGGAAATGTAATTTTAACAGGAAAATTAGATAATGAACAAATTGTCTCTGAACTTTTAAAATCTGATATATTTGTATTAACATCAAAAAGTGAAAGTTTTTCTTTAGTTTTATGCGAAGCAATGAATTATGGTGTACCTTGTATTGCCTTTGATGTAGATGTTGGTCCAAGAGAAATTATAGAAAATGAAAAAACAGGCTATTTGATTAAAGATAGAAATATAAATGCTATGGCAAGTAAGATAGAAGAATTACTTGAAAATAGTAGCAAAAGAAAAGAGCTAGGAAATAATGCATATAGTAGTATAAGTCAATATTACGAGAGTAATATAAAAAAGCTATGGGAAGAAATTTGTTAAAGAATTTAAAAGTCAAATATTGTAGTTGAAAAACTCCATATTTGATTTTTATTTTTTTATGTAATTACTTTACAATTACTTTAAATAATTATATAATACACATTAGTTAATTTTAATTAAAGTATTGTAAAGGATGATGTAAAATGGCTAAAGAGAGAAAATCTAATATTGAATTATTAAGAATTGTAGCTATGTTATTAATAATAAGTTTTCATTATTGTTTTCATAGTAACTATGTAGTAGATAGTTTAAATTTTAATGCGGTAATTGTTAAATCTTTTTATTTTTTTGGAGAACTTGGAGTTGATTTGTTTATACTAATAACAGGGTATTTTTGTAGCAAATCAGAATTCTCCGTGAAAAAATTAATTAAACTTATATTAGAAGTAAATTTTTATTATTTATTTTGTGTATTATTAACTTTTTGTTTTGATTTTGGCTTTAAGGTTAAAGTTGATACATTTAAAGATTGTTTTTTATTGTTCTTTAACGTAATAACTAATAAATATTGGTTTATTACAATGTATATAATAGCTTATACACTAAGTCCATATATAAATATAATAATAAATAATATAAGTAAGGAAAATTATAAAAAGTTGATTATAACTTTATTAGTTATATGGTGTATTATTCCTACAATTTTTGGAATATTTTATAATTCAACTGAGTCTTTACTTTATTATAACAGGCTTATTTGGTTTATGGTTATGTATTTGATAGGAGGATATATAAGGAAATATCAAATAAAGTTTTTTGAAAAAAAGAAAAATACATATATTCTTGCAATAGGTTCATTTCTTTTTATGATATTAAGTATTTTTGTATTTTATAGATATCGTTATTTTTTGGCTAATTTAGGTAATACTGAAATAGCATATTTTTGGCCACCAAATACATTACCAATGGTACTTTTAAGTATATCAGTATTTGAAATATTCTTAAATTTAAAAATTAAAAATAATAAATTAATCAATGTTGTTGCTTCTACTACATTAGGTATATATATGGTGCATGATGGCTTATTTTACAAATTTATTTGGGATAAAGTTTTAAAGTCAACAGACCACTTATATAGTAGATATTCAATTTGCTATATTCTTATATCTACTGCTTTAATTTTTGTATTTGGAGCAATAATAGAATTAATAAGGCAATTTATAGAAAAACATACAGTAACAAAATTCTTAAATTCAAAATATTTTGATAAAATATGTAATATAAGTAAAAAAGTTTATAAAAAGTTCGTAAGCTTTATTTGAATTTAAAAAAAACATTGCCTAAATAATGTAGATAGTGTATAATAATATAGATTTTTATGCATTATAAAATATTTAGGAGGAAATTTAAATGAAAAGAAAAATACTTAAAATTTTAATACTTTCATTTTTTGTATTATTACTCATGTTAAATTTTAGTTGTAATTATTTCTCTAGCGAAGATGAAATGATAGCAGGAGTACCTTTTTCATCTTTTCAAAGTGATTCTGAATATGATGTATATTCTAAATTATATTCTAATAAGTTTGGTAAAAATACAGATAGTTTGTATGGATTAAGCATTATATATGATAAGGATGGAAAAAGTTTATATAATAAAGTTCATATGAATGAGTTTGATGAAAGCTATAAAGTTGTTGATTATCGTTCACAAATTGGTTTGCAAGGTCATATAATGTCGTTTTTATTTAATAAATTAAATGTGTCACTTTCTATGTTAAAGTTAATGTGTATAACTTTACTTGCTATAGTATTGGTAGCCATATGCTATTTTATATGTAAGAAGTATAATAATTTATTAGGGGCAGTTTTTTACTTTACGTTTTTATTATCGCCCTGGGTAGTTGCATTTGCTAGAAATTTATATTGGGTGGAATTTACTTGGTTTTTACCAGTATTATTTGCATTAATGCTTTCTATGAACTACTCTAAAAAGAAAATATTTGTACCATTGATCTTTATTTCTATATTAGTAAAATGTATGTGTGGTTATGAATATATTACAACTATAATGTTATCAACAATTTCATTCTTTTTGATTGATTTATTTAAAAAAGAGAATAAGGATAAAAGAAAAGAAATAATTAAAACGATTATTATAGTTGGAATAGCATGTTTACTAGCATTTGCTTTATGTATTATTATGCATGGATATATAAGAGGAGAAGGCAATATTATAGAGGGTGTTAAAGCTATATATAAAAATGATGTGTTAAGAAGAACAATAATTACATCTGATGACCCAATTTATACGGGGCTTGCTAAAGAATCTATGGATGCAAGTGTTTGGAGTACAATAAAAAGGTACTTAACTACAGACTCTAATATTTTACTAGGAATAGAAGGAAAATATTTTAAGTTTGTATTGCTTTTAGTATTTTTAATTAGTTGTTATAATATTATAAAAAAAGAGAAAAAAGAATACTTAGATATAGTAATGCTAATTGTCTTTTTGTTAAGCACTTTATCATGGTTTATTCTTGGAAAATCACATTCATACATTCATATACATATTAATTTTGTTTTATGGTATTTTGGCTTTATGCAAATGTGTTTTTATATTATAATTAAATTTGTTTCAAAAATGGTTTGTAAAATTGGAAATAAATAACTACAAAAAGGAGTAACAGTAATTAATTATTGTTGCTTCTTTTTTTGTGTAAAGTATAAGTTTAAATATACTAAATTAGTATTAATATAAGTTAATGTATAATTATTTAATGAAAGATTACAATAATAGTAGTTATTTAGAGTAAAAAAATAATTAGAAGAATTAAAATTGTAAGGCTTAGAGTTGAATTTATGGTAAAGTTGTTATATAATATACGATATACTTAAAGGTATGAAAGGAGGATATATTATGGAAAGCTTAGTTGGATACAGTGGTTTTGTTGGGTCTAATATAAATAAATCACATCATTTTGATGGTTTATATGATATTAATAATATAAAGACAGCATTTGGAACAAATCCTGACTTGTTAGTTTATTCAGGTGTGCCAGCACAAAAGTTCTTAGCAAATAAAGAGCCAGAAAAAGATTTGGAAATTATTAAGGATGCAATAAATAATATAAAGGAGATAAATCCTAAAGAAATAGTTTTAATATCAACAATAGATGTATATAAAGAGCCTATCAATGTTGATGAAGATTCAATTATAGATACTAATGATTTACAACCTTATGGATATAATAGATATTATTTAGAAAATTGGGTAAAAGAAAATATAAAAAAGCACCTTGTAGTTCATTTGCCAGGATTATATGGAATAAACATTAAAAAGAATTTTATATATGACTTAATACATATAATTCCTTCTATGTTATCTGAGGAAAAATATAACGAATTAGTAATAAAAGATGATTATATAAAAGATTTTTATACTTTACAAGATAATGGCTTTTATAAAATTAAAGAAATAACTAAAGAAGAAAAAATTAAATTAAAAGAATACTTTAATAATATTGGATTTAGTGCACTAAATTTTACAGATAGTAGGGGCATATATCAATTTTATAATTTAAAATATTTATGGAATCATATTCAGATTGCAAGAGAAAATAATTTAGATATACTTAATTTAGCTACTGAGCCAGTTACTATATCTGAGGTATACAAATATATAAAAGGAAATGATTTTGTAAATGAGGTAGCAAAAAATATACCGTACTATAATTATAGAACTAAAAATTATAAGTTATTTAATGGAATTAATGGCTATATTTTTGATAAAGAATTTGTGTTACAAGATATAAAAAATTTTGTAGAAAGTGAAGAATAATAAATAAAGAAAGGAATGTTTATGAAAATATCTATATCAAATATTGCATGGTCAAAAGAAAATGATATTGAAATGTTGGAATTTTTGTCTAAAAAAGGCTTTGACGCAATAGAAATAGCTCCGACAAGGATTATAGAAAATACACCTTATGAATGTATAGAAGAAGCCAAAACTATATGTGAGGATATAAAACAAAAATATAAATTAGATATAAGTTCAATGCAATCAATATGGTTTGGAAAAACAGAAAGAATATTTGAATCTGAAAGTAACAGAAAATCATTAATTGATTATTCTAAAAAAGCTATTGATTTTGCAAATGCTATTAATTGTAAAAATTTAGTATTTGGATGTCCAAAAAATAGAATAATAAGTAGTATTGAAAAAGATTATAGTATTGCAATAGATTTTTTTAGTGAAATAGGGGAATATGCTTACCTAAATAACACGTGTTTTTCAATAGAACCTAACCCTACAATATATAATACAAATTTTATTAATACAACAAATGAGGCTATAAAATTTATTAGAGATGTAAACTGTGAGGGAGTTAAGATTAATATAGATTTAGGAACAATAATATATAACAGTGAAGATATAAGTATTTTAGAAAATAATATTAATTTAATTAATCATGTACATTTTAGTGAGCCAAATTTAGAATATTTAGAAAAAAGGAAACTACATAAAGATATTATAGATTTACTAAAAAGAAATGGTTATAATAAATATGTTTCTATAGAGTTGAAAAATCAAAATAATACTGAAAAAGTTAAAGAAATAGCGGGTTATGTTTATGAAATTGTAAAGGAGTAAAAAATGCTTTATAAAGATATTGAAGGAGTTCCTGATTTTGATTGTAAAGAGTATAAAGAAAAAAAGACAAAGTATTGCTTATGTATTCCAATAATCAATGAGGGAGAAAGAATAAAAAAAGAGCTAAATAGAGCTAAAAAGGCGGGTATTGATAAAATTGTAGATATTATTATTTGTGATGCAGGTTCTACAGATGGCTCAACTAAAAAAGAAGTATTGACAAAATTTGGAGTTAACACTTTATTAATAAAAAAAGGACCAGGTAAACAAGGTGCACAATTAAGAATGGGAATATGGTGGGCTTTAAAAAGAGGATATGAGGGTATAATAACTGTAGACGGAAATAACAAAGATAGTATAGAAGATGTTCCAAATTTTGTAAAAAAACTAGATGAAGGATATGATTTTGTACAAGGTTCAAGATACATAAAAGGGCGGACATGCTATAAATACACCGTTTATAAGGCACATATCAGTTAGACTTATACATGCACCTATAATTTCTCTTACTGCTAAAAAAAGATATACTGATACAACTAATGCATATAGAGCTTATTCAAAGAAGTATTTAGAGCATCCTGAAGTTCAACCTTTAAGAGATATTTTTATGACTTATGAACTTCTTGCATATCTTTCTGTTAAAGCAGATAAACTAAAATTAAAAACTTGTGAAATACCGGTTACTAGAGAATATCCAAAAACTGGTAAGACTCCTACTAAAATTAGCTTTTTTAAAGGGAATAGTGAACTTATGAAAATTCTCTTTAATAATTTATTTAACAAATATGATGTAAAAGAAGAAAAAAATGATAATAAAGGATAGTAAAGGTATTTAATATGAAATATGATAAAATAATTATTGGTGCAGGGATATATGGACTTTATTCAGCTTTATTTTGTGGAAAAAATAATGAAAAAGTTTTAGTAATTGAAAAAGATAAAGAGGCTTTTAAAAGAGCAACATATATAAATCAAGCTCGTGTACATATGGGGTATCATTACCCACGTTCATATTCAACAGCAATAAAATCAGCTAAATATTTTGAAAGATTTAATAGAGATTATGGATTTTCTGAATTAACAGAATTTGACCAGATATATGCTACATCATCTAAATTTTCCTGGACTGATGCAGAGCAATTTAAAAAGTTTTGTAAAGAAACAAATATAAGGTGTGATGAAGTACCTGTAAATAAATATTTTAAAAATAATGTTTGTGACGGTGCTTTTTTAACAACTGAATATACTTATGACGCACAGATATTAAAAAAATACTTTTTAAAAGAAATAGAAAAACTAAAAAATGTAGAAATAATATATGGGTGTAATATAGATAAAATAGCAAAAAAAGATGATGTATATGAAATAATACTTGAAAGTAATGATAAATATGAAAGTTCATTTATTTTAAATGCCACATATGCTTCAGTTAACCAAATACTTAAGAAATTAGACTATGATACATTTAAAATAAAATATGAGTTATGTGAGATTATACTTTGTAGTGTAAGTGAGAATTTAAAAAATACTGGTATAACAGTTATGGATGGCCCATTTTTCTCTATTATGCCATTTGGAAAAACAGGATACCACTCTTTAACATCTGTTACGTTTACTCCACATACAACAAGTTATGATGAACTTCCGACATTTGATTGTCAACAAAAAAGTAATGGATTTTGCAAAAATAGCAATTTAGCAAATTGTAATGATTGTCCTGCAAAACCAAAAACTGCGTGGCACTATATGTCAAACTTAGCAAAGAAATATTTAAAAGATGAGTATAAATTTAAATATGAAAAATCATTATTTTCAATGAAACCTATACTCAAAGCATCCGAAATAGATGATTCAAGACCAACTGTAATTAAATATTTTTCTAAAAATCCTACCTTTGTTAGTGTATTATCAGGAAAAATTAATACAGTATTTGACTTAGATGAGGTATTAAAAAATGATTAGTAATAAAGAAAAGAATTTTATATCAGCAGTAATATATGTTCATAATAATGAAAAATATATAGCAGACTTTCTAATTAACTTGAATAATGTTTTAAACGACAATTTTGATCATTATGAAATTATTTGCGTTGATGATAAATCAACTGATGAAAGTGTAAAAGAAATAAAGAAAGTATCAAAAAAACTAGATGGTGCAGTTGTAAATATTGTATATATGAGTTATTATCAAGGACTAGAGATGTCTATGAATGCAGGCATTGATTTGGCTATTGGTGACTTTGTGTATGAATTTGATAATATATATATAGATTATAGCAATGATGTAATAATTGATGTTTACAAAAAAACTTTGGAAGGATATGATATAGTTAGTGCTGAATCTAATAGTAAAAAAAGACTATCCTCAAAATTATTTTATAAACTATTTAATAAAAATTCAGATAGCATGTATAATATTAATACAGAAACATTTAGGATTTTGTCAAGACGTGCTATTAATAGAGTTAAATCAATTAATGCAACAATACCATATCGTAAAGCTGTATATGCTAATTGCGGACTAAAAGTAAATACAATGAAATACAATGCAATAAAAGACTTAAATGTAAAGCTATCAAAAGAGGTTATAGATAGTAGAAAAGATTTAGCAGTAGATTCAATTATCTTATTTACAAATGTTGCGTATAAATTAGCAATTGCTCTAGCTATTATAATGATGATAGTAGCAATAGGTACAGGAATTTATACAGTATATGTATTCTTTAGTTCTCAACCAGTTGCTGGTTGGACAACAACAATGCTATTTTTGTCATTTGCATTTTCAGGTATGTTTGCTATTCTTACTATTATAATAAAATACTGTTCAATAATTATAGATTTAATATTTAAAAAACAGAAATATCTAATAGAAAATGTAGAAAAAGTCACTAAATAGTTCTACAATATAAATATATATTAAAGTGTTAAAATTTGCATAGAGTAAGTTTTAGCACTTTTTATTTGTTCTTTTTTCCATAATATTATTTGTATTTTTGGAGACAATATATTAAGTATATATAAAAATGTATAGAGAGTGTGAATTTGTTTGACTTTAAAAGCAAAATACATTATAATATAGTTACATAATTGCTGTTATTTTATTAATATAATAGTATTTAACTAAAAAGTCAAAAGGTAGGAGAAAAAATGAACAAATTAAAAGAATGTATAGATTTTAAACTATTAAAATATATTTCAATTATTACCATATTTATTATGATTGCTGCTCATGGATTTTGCTATTTTAATCTTTTATACTCTCATGATTCATTAAATATTATTCACAAAGGTTATTATAGTGATTCATTAGAGATAGGAAGATTTCTTATTCCAGCTTGGAATTTCTTTAGAGGATATTATTATCCTCCAGTAGTTATTGGAATTTTATCAATTATTTTTATGATAGCTATAGTTTATTTTATTAGTAAGATGTTTAACTTTAAAGAAAAGAAACATATTTTTTTAATTACAATTATACTATGTACGTGTACTACATTAACTCTTCTTAATGCAACATATATTAATTATTCAGATATGTATTTATTTACTTTTCTTTTAAATGTACTTGCTGCTTATTTTATTAGAAAGAAAAGCAGGCTCTCTTTAATAGCTATTATAATGTTAGTTGTAAGTTTTGCTATATACCCTTCATATTTAGGAGTTGTGTTAGGTATATATATAGGTCTATTATTAATTGATTTATTTAATAACAAAAATTGGAAGGATGTTTTAAAAGAAGGAATTAGGTTTGTAATATATGTTATTATTTCTTTAATAATATATGCTATTTGTAACAAACTATTGTTAAAAATATTTAGTATTGATTTAAATAACAACTATAACAGTATTAATAACGTTTTAAGTTTTTCTAGCTTAACTGAAATGTTTGAATGTATTAAAAATACATATATAAATTACTTTAATTTCTTATTTTATCCACATACATTTCATAGAACTGTTGTATTAATTCTAAATGTAATTATAGTTTTAATATCAATATTTAATGCAGTAGTATTAATTAAGAAAAATAAATTAAAGAAGGCAAATATTATACTTATTCTTTTATTGTGTTTAATTATACCTTTTAGTTTAAATATTATCTATTTTATATCAGGTGGAGTTATACATGAATTAATGATATTTGCTATAAATATTACTTATATTTATTTTGTTTGGTTATTATCTAATAATAATGATAAAAAAATACTAACTAAAATTGTATATGGAGCTTTCTTTATTATTGCTTGTTTAAATGTAATATATTCAAATCAAATGTATGAAAAGAAAAAAATAGAGCTTGATTCAACTATTAGTACAATGAATCGTGTTATTTTGCAAATTGAAAATGTTGAAGGATATGAAATGGGAAAAACACCTGTTGTTATAATTGGTGATTTAAGTAGTGGACCTTTAGCAATTAGAAAAGAATACTTAGATTATGATGTGGCAGGGCAAAACAGTACTTTTGTTACAACTTATAATAGAAATTATTATCGTTTTATTAAATATTATATGGGATATCCAATTAATATTGTTGATAATGATAAAGGTGCATCTCCTTTAGCTATGGAATTATCAAATAAAGAAGAAATTAAAAATATGCCTTGTTATCCTGATAAAGAATCTATAAAAATGATAGATGGATATTTAATAATTAAATTTTCATAAAAAAGAGGTGTAATAATGAAGAGGGATAATGCAATTGATTTTTTTAGAGGCTTTGCAGCATTATGGATTATTGTAATTCATACTGTCTGCAAGAGTGGTTCTTCATATGTTCCTGGCTTAGTATTAAACTTGGTATTAATTATTGATGTCGCAATTTTTATATTTATTTCAGGTATGAGCTTTAATTATCAAAAAAGTGTTAATAAAGTTTTAACATCATTAAAAAAGGTATATTTGTCATATTTAAAATTTTTAATTTTATATTGGGCACTTGTCCTTGTTTTTGATAGAGATTATGTGACAATTGAAAATATTATTAATTCCTTGTTCTTTAAATTTGATATAGGAGCAACATTTTACGTCGTCAAAGAATCAATGTGGTTTTTACCTATGTATTTTGTTGTTTCCTTATTATCCGCATTAATAATAACAAGTGCTGAAAAAAATGAAATTAGTATACCAAATATTTTATTTATTATTTTTGTTTTTTATGGATGTCAACTATATTTTATAAAAATAGATATTCCATTTATTTCAGAGATTTTATTATATATGTTTGTGTATATTTTAGGATATTATTTATATAAAAATAAATTAAGAGTAAAAAGTAAAATAATATTTTTAGTGTTTTTTGTTTTATTAAATATTATATTACTAACATTTGCAAATAAAGGATTTTCATGTATTGCAAATTTAAAATTCGAATTTGATTTAGTATACTTAGTTTATCAGATGATATCTATATTTGCATTACTACTAATTTATGAATTTATTTACGTTAAGAAAAATAATCCTTTATGCATTATAGGAAGAAATGCGATTTTATGTTATTTTGCTCAAGGAATTAGTTCATCACTTATGAATTATATAGTGAAATTGTATAATTTTAATTGGGTAATTAAATTATTGATATCTATAATTATAAATATAATAATTTGCTTGATAATAACATTATTTTTATATTACTTATTTAAACTAATGGATAAATTTTTTATTAAATTTAAAAAGTTAATTTTAAATAATGAAAATATATAAAAAATTGATAAATTTTGCTAATAATATAAATTAATTGCATTCTATTTTAATTACTAGTTAATTTTTACTTGAAAAAAGTAAAAATTAGTTATATAATGTATGCGGAGGGATTGATATGGAAAAATTAAAAACAAGAGAAAATACTTTAGAAGAGCCAAGAGATAGAGCGGAGGCTTTACTTAGATTAATACTTGCATGCTTAGTTATAGGGTTTGCAGTTGTAATCGCTTTAATTATAGTAAAATAATGAGAGGGGGAAAATGCTACTGTATATTTAAAATATAGAGTAGTATTTGTTTTGTTTATGAAAAAAATATTAGTCACTGGTGGAGCTGGATATATAGGCTCACATACTTGTGTTGAATTATTAAATGCTGGAAGAGAGTTAGTAGTTATAGATAATTTTTCTAACAGTAAGCCAGAAGTGCTTGAAAATATAAAAAAAATTACAGGTAAAGATTTTGTATTTTATGAAATGGATTATTCAGATAGAGATAAACTTCAAAAAGTATTTGAAGAAAATGAAATTGACTCCGTTATAAATTTTGCAGGATATAAAGCAGTAGGAGAGTCAGTAGAAAAACCTATTGAATATTATACAAATAATGTATCAGGTGCATTAGTTCTTCTTGACACAATGAGAAAATATAATGTAAAAAAATTTGTATTTAGTTCTTCTGCTACTGTATATGGAGACCCAGAAGTAGTTCCTATTACTGAAGATTCAAAAGTAGGTGGCACAACTAATCCATATGGAACAACAAAATATGTTATTGAGCTAATATTAAAAGATTTATATAGATCAGATAATACTTGGGATATTGTTATTTTAAGATACTTTAATCCAGTTGGTGCTCATTCAAGTGGGTTAATTGGTGAAAATCCACAAGGTTTGCCAAATAATTTAATGCCATATATTGCACAAGTAGCAAGTGGTAAACTTGAAAAATTATCTGTATATGGTAATGACTATGACACAAAAGATGGTACTGGAGTAAGAGATTATATTCACGTTGTTGACCTTGCAAAAGGACATGTTAGAGCAATTGAAAAAATTGATAAAGAAAATGCTGGGTTATACATATATAATCTTGGTACAGGTGTAGGCTATAGTGTACTTGATATGGTAAATGCATTTGAAAAAGCAAATGATATTGAAGTACCATATCAATTTGCTCCAAGAAGAGCAGGAGATATAGCAGTATGCTATGCTGATCCTTCAAAAGCTGAAAAAGAAATTGGATTTAAGGCTGAGAAAAAATTAGAAGATATGTGTAAGGATACTTGGAATTTCCAAAAAAAATTAATGAAATAAAAGGTAAGAATTATGAAAAAGTTTTTAAAAAATAAAAAGGCATTGCCAATTATTATTTTAGTAATTGCTATTTTAGTAATACTTTTCATTATTATTTTTAGATATGAAGTAAATGTTGTAAAAAAGAGAACACCTTATGTTGATGATAAAGAAAATAATACATCAAATGCAGAGCAACAAGAATTAGCACCTGAAAATTATGAAGCTTCAGTCCCTATATTTATGTATCATTTTATACTAGAGGATTATGGGGATAACCCTGATGTAGAAAATTTTATGAAACCATCAACTCTTGAAGAGCAAATTAAATATATAGTAGATAATAATTATCAAACAATATTTGAAAGTGAACTAGGTAGGTTATATAAATATACAAAACCAGTTGCTTTGACTTTTGATGATTGCTTTGTTTATTTTTATAACAATGCATTTCCGCTTGTAAAAAAATATAAAGTAAAAGTAACATTAAATCTGATATACAATTATTTAAACGGAGAAAATTATTTAACTGATGATCAAGTAAAAGAAATGCTAGATACTGGTCTTGTAGAAATAGAATCTCATACTTTATCACATAAAGAGCTTACAACACTTTCAATTGAAGAACAGAGAAAACAAATTCTTGACTCAAAAAAGAACTTTGAAGAAAAATTTGGTGTAAATCTTTCTACACTTTGTTATCCAGTAGGCGATTATAATGAAGAGACAATAAATATAGTAAAAGAACAATATAACTTTGGACTTGCAATGACAGGTGGAGTATATCATACAAATATTCATACAAATAAATATAAAATTCCAAGAATATATGCAAATAGAAGTATGGATATAAATACATTTGCAAATTATCTAAAACAATCTAAAGTTGTAATACATTAATTTATATAAAATCCTAAGCTTAAATAGAGTTTTCCTATTTAGGCTTTTTTCTACTTAATACATAAAAGTTAGAAGTTTAAGCTATATTTTTCCTTTACATTTATATAAGCCTTTGGTATAATATAAATGCAAAATAATAAAAAGTAAGTATGACTTTTTTGTTTTTAAAGTATAATACATTTAGAGGTGATATTTTATGCAAAATATAATTGATGTAAAAAGTATAGTAAATGAAAGTAAAGAAAAATTAAAAATAGAGATAGATAAGTTAAAGAAAGAAAACATCCATCCTAAACTTGCAGTTATTCTTGCAAATAATGATAGTGCATCACAAATATATGTAAATAAAAAAAGAAAAATGTGTGAAGAACTTGGAATAATAGATGAAGAATATATACTTGATGAAAGTGTTACAACAGAAAAAATGCTTGAAATAATTAACAAGTTAAATAAAGATAAAAGTGTAGATGGAATACTTGTTCAATTACCTGTATTTAGTCATCTTGACGAGAAACTTATATTAAATACTATTTCTCCACAAAAAGATGTAGATGGGTTCCATCCAGAAAATTTGGGCAGGTTACTAATTGGAGAAGATACTATAGTTTCGTGTACTCCTAAGGGAATAATGAAAATTATAGATAGTTTAGGAGAGGACTTAACAGGAAAAAATGCAGTAGTAATTGGAAGAAGTAGAATAGTAGGTAAACCTATAGCTTGTCTTTTGTTAAATAGAAATGCAACAGTTACTATTTGCCACTCAAAAACAAAAAATCTAGAAAATTATACTAAAAACGCAGACATTTTGATTGTGGCAGTTGGAAAAGCAAGCTTAGTAAAAAAAGAAATGATAAAAGATGGAGCAATAGTAATTGATGTAGGAATAAATAGAATAGATGGGAAAATAAAAGGAGATGTAGATACACTAAATGTAGTAGATAAAGTTAAGTACATTACTCCAGTACCTGGAGGAGTTGGACTTACAACTGTACTTTCACTTATGGAAAATGTTGTAGAAGTAGCAAAAAGAAGAAAGTAAAAATATATAAATTTTAAAACACTGCAATGCAAATTGCAGTGTTTTTAGTGAGGTTTTGTCTAATTTGCAAAATTTTAAAAAAGATTAGCACTTTGACTTGACAAGTGCTAAAAAAAGATGTATTATATTAGGGAAGTTAGCACTCATACTTGCAAAGTGCTAAATTAGGTGATATTATGAAATTAGATGATAGAAAGAAAAAAATATTATCATCTGTTGTTGAAGACTATATAGTATCTGCTGAACCAGTTGGTTCTAAAACTCTAGTTGATAAATATCATTTAAAATATAGTAGTGCAACTATTAGAAATGAGATGAAACTACTTGAAGAAGGTGGGTATTTAGAACAACCTCATATATCTGCACGGAAGAATTCCATCTACTAAAGGTTATAGGTATTATGTTGATAATTTAATGAAGGAAAAAAAGTTATCAATGCTTGATATTGATTATATAAATAACACTATAACTGGTTATGGAGATACAGAAAAGCTATTTGAACAGGCAGCAGATGTTGTATCTAAAATTTTGCTTAGACCAACAGTTTTAACATACAAATCACAAGATTTACTAGAAAATATAAAAATAGTGAAAATATCAGACAAGTTACTTCTTGTGGTACTAATGTCAAATAATGGTAAAGTAAAAGATTGTATTGCAAAACTTACTGATACAGTTACTGATGAAACAATAGAAGAATTAACTGCAGTATTAAATAAAAATTTAACAGGAACACCACTTGAAAATTTACATATTGCACTAAATAATATAATTGAAAAAGAATTAAAAGCATTTTCTTTTGTACTTGGTCAAATATCTGAAAGTATAAAATTTGAAATAAACAATAATAATTCTAAAGTAAATAGTAATATTGAATCAATACTAAGTTTACCAGAGTTTTCTAATATAGAAAATGCTAAAAATTTTGTAAATGTGATTTCAACAAAAGATGCAATAGATAGCACTATAGATAAAATTGACAATGACCAACTTGGAATAATTATTGGTTCAGAAAGCAAGGAAGTATTACTTAAAGATTATACTATAATATCATTAAATCTTGGGACAGATGATAATCATATTGGAAAATTATCAGTAATTAGTCCAAAACGAATTGATTATTCAAAAACAGTTTCAACTTTAAAGTATATAAATGAAAGATTTAAAAAATTGTTTTTAAATAGTAATGAAAAGGGAAAGATAGAAGGTGATGAAAAGAGTGGAAAGTAAGAATAGCGAACAATCAAATTTAGATGTAAATAATATAGAAAATACTGAAGAAAATAATGCTGAACAAGTATTAGATAAAGATGAAATTATTGAAAAATTAAATTCAGATTTAGAAGAGCAAACTAAAAAAAGTGATGAATATCTTGACCATTTAAAGCGAAATATGGCAGAGTTTGATAATTACAAAAAAAGGATGGCAAAAGAAAAGGAAAATATGTATATTAGTATCGTAGGTGATTTTATAGCCGAAGTTCTTCCAATAATGGATAATTTTGAAAAAGCTATAAATGCTGAAAGTACAGACGAATCATTTAAAGATGGTATGCATATGATATATGACCAATTAAAAGAAATGCTTGATAGAACTGGACTTGAAGAAATAGAGTGTCAAGGTCAAGATTTCGATCCAAATTTACACGAAGCTGTTATGCACGTTGAAGATGAAAACTATGCTGAGAAGCAAGTAGTAGAAGTATTTAGAAAAGGGTATAGACTTGGAGACAAGATTATACGTCACGCAATGGTAAAAGTTGCAAATTAATTATCTAGGTATTTACTTAAGTTATATAATATGTATAATTTAAGTATATAATATAAATAACTTTGTATTTTAGGAGGTATTATTATGTCAAAAGTTATAGGTATAGATTTGGGAACAACTAACTCATGTGTTTCTGTTATAGAAAATGGTGAGCCAATTGTTATACCAAATGCAGAAGGAGCTAGAACAACACCATCAATAGTTGCATTTGCAAAAAATGGTGAAAGACTAGTAGGTCAAGTAGCAAAAAGACAGGCAGTTACAAATCATGATAGAACTGTACTATCAATTAAAAGAGATATGGGTTCAGACAAAAAAGTAAAAATAGATGATAAAGAATATACACCACAAGAAATATCAGCAATGATTTTACAAAAATTAAAAACTGATGCTGAAAATTACCTTGGAGAAAAAGTAACTCAAGCAGTTATCACAGTTCCAGCATACTTTAGTGATTCTCAAAGACAAGCAACAAAAGATGCAGGAAGAATAGCAGGTCTTGAAGTTTTAAGAATTATCAATGAACCAACTGCAGCATCTTTAGCACACGGATTTGATAAAGATACTGAACAAAAAATAATGGTTTATGACCTTGGTGGTGGTACATTTGATGTATCTATACTAGATATTGGTGATGGTGTATTTGAAGTTATGGCAACATCAGGAAATAACAAACTTGGTGGAGATGACTTTGATGAAAGAATTATTAATTTCTTAGTATCTGAATTTAAGAAAGATAACGGAATTGATTTATCACAAGATAGTATGGCAATGCAAAGATTAAAGGAAGCAGCTGAAAAAGCTAAAATTGAGCTTTCAGGTGTTATGCAAGCACAAATTAATCTTCCATTTATTACTGCTGATTCAACAGGTCCAAAACACTTAGATGTTACATTAACAAGATCTAAATTTGAAGAATTAATCTCTGATTTAGTAGAATCAACTGTTGGTCCTGTAAATCAAGCAATGAAAGATTCAGGTCTTACATTTGATAAAATTGATAAAATTCTACTTGTTGGTGGTTCAACTCGTGTGCCACTTGTACAAGAAACAGTAAAAAGAATTACATCAAAAGAGCCATATAAAGGAATTAACCCTGATGAATGTGTTGCAATAGGTGCAGCAATTCAAGGTGGTGTATTAACTGGTGAAGTTAAAGACTTAGTTTTACTTGATGTTACTCCACTTTCACTTGGTATTGAAACTTATGGTGGTGTATTTACAAAATTAATTGATAGAAATACAACAATTCCAACTAAAAAATCACAAATATTTAGTACAGCTGCAGATGGTCAAACATCAGTTGAAGTACACGTATTACAAGGTGAAAGAGAAATTGCATCATACAATAAAACTCTAGGAAGATTTAGTTTAACTGGTATTCCACCAGCTCCACGTGGTGTTCCACAAATAGAAGTTACATTTGATATTGATGCAAATGGTATCGTTCATGTTACTGCTAAAGATATGGCTACAAATAATGAACAAAAAATTGCTATTACTGCAAGTACTAATTTAACTGAAGAAGAAATACAAGCTGCTGTTAAAGAAGCTGAAGCACATGCTGCAGAAGATAAGAAGAAAAAAGAAGAAGTTGAAGTTAGAAATAATGCTGATTCTCTTGTATACAATACTGAAAAAACATTAACTGAACTTGAAGGTAAAATTTCTGCTGAAGAAAAAGGTAAAGTAGAAGTTGAACTTGAAAATGTTAAAAAAGCATTAGAAGGTACAGATAATGATGCGATAAAACAAGCTTCTGAAAAATTAACACAAGTATTCTATGAAATTTCTTCAAAATTATATTCACAACAAGCTGCAAATCAAAATGCTGAAGGAGCAGAAGGTGGAGCAGATAATGTTGTACATGATGCAGATTACAAAGTAGAAGATGAAAATAACAAATAGTTTGTAATTATAATATAGTATAAAAGGGTGGAAGTTACACTTGCCACCCTGTTTATAAAATAGGGGGATAATAAAGTGGCAGATTCAAAAGATTATTATGAATTATTAGGTGTATCTAAAACTGCTACAGATGATGAGATAAAAAGAGCATATAGAAAGCTAGCTAAGAAATATCATCCAGATGCTCAACATACTGAAGAAGATAAAAAACAAGCAGAAGCTAAATTTAAAGAGATAAGTCAAGCATATAGTGTACTTTCAGATAGTAATAAACGTGCACAATATGATAGGTTTGGCTCAAATTTTGAACAAGCTGGTTTTGGCGGAGCAGGTGCAGGTGGCTTTGGTGGTTTTGATTTTTCAGGCTTTGGAAATGGTATGAATATTGATATCGATTTGGACGATATATTAGGTAGTGTCTTTGGTGGTGGTTTTGGTGGCTTTGGTGGAGCTTCTAAAAGGCAGGGGCCATCAAAAGGTGCTGATTTAAGATATAATATGACTATTTCTTTTGAAGAGGCAGCTTTTGGAGCAAAAAGAGAAATAAATATTGCTAGAAATGAAAAATGTGATATGTGTAATGGTAGCGGTGCAAAACCTGGTACTCAAGCTACAACTTGTGATAGATGTCACGGTAGTGGTAAAATACAAGTCACACAAAATACAATAATGGGAACTTTTGCTTCTGTAAAAACTTGTGACAAATGTGGTGGAGAAGGAAAAGTAATTGCAAATCCCTGTGAAAAATGTCACGGCAAGGGTAATATAAAAAAGACAAAGAAAATAGAAATAAATATACCTGCAGGAATAGATAATGGCCAAGCAATATCACTTAGAGGTGAAGGGGATATTGGAAAAAAAGGCGGACCAAACGGCGATTTATTTGTTGTGGTTAATATAACACCTCACAAAATCTTCAAAAGAGAAGGTTTTGATATAAAAACTGAAATATTAGTTCCATATACTAAACTTGTACTAGGTGGAAATATAAAAGTACCGACACTTGAAGGAGATATGGATTATACAATTCCAGAAGGTACACAAACAGGTACAAAATTTAAAATAAGAGATAAAGGAATTCAAAATATACATAGTAGAGGTAGAGGAAATCTTGAATTTACTGTAAAAGTAGATGTGCCAAGAAAACTTACAGATGAACAAAGGCGTATATTAACCGAATTTGCAACAACATTTGGGGATGAGATATCTAGCAAAAAGAAAGGTTTCTTTGGAAGATAAAATATAAAGTGTTAAAAGATAATATAGTATTTTCTTTTAGCACTTTTTTTATTATATAAGAGAGCTGATATTTTTGAAAGAATTAAATGAAAATAATAAAACATTTGAAAATAGAGTGACAAAAATTTAATGGCATAATAGAAAAAGTAAAAAAAGCTTGTCAAAGTAGTGGTATAAGTGCATTTGACCATCTTGTCGGCACCGACAAAATGGTCAAATTTGCTTATGAGTCTATAGCAAGAATAAAGAATGGGTATATTTTAAAGAAAATAATTATTATATAAATCTATAAGTTATGTAATCAATAGTTTACAATACACAATTATTGTGGTATAATGTGGACTATAAAAGACTTAAGATTTGTGGTAATTAATACAAATAAAAATAATATTAAATAAAAAGGAGATTAGAACTATGAAAATGACAGAGGAAAGCTTGAAAATGTACTTTAACACACGGGCATTAAAATTAGGTGATATGTTTGAAATAATGGACTTGTTATGTAGTAATTTTAGAAGTGAAAATGGATATAATATTGATAATCAAGAATTAGCAAATCAGTTTAAAAACCTTAATGACCTTATTCCGTATATCTCTTTTAGTTATTATGATTTCGCTGAAAAAATGTTAAGTCGTGTAACCGAAATTACTGAAAATATAAAAAGTAAATTAAAAGAACTTATGAAGTTATATGATGTAAGTAGTGATGATGAAATTTCTTTTGCTAAAGTTCCACTTAAAAAATATACTTGTGCAGAGGCAGAAACTAATAAAGATTTTAAACCTGCAATAATAGATTTTGAAAGATTTTATGATTTAGATGTTTATGAAAAATATAATGTAATATCATATGATTTTATTAATAAAATGCAACATAAAATATGGGAAGGAATAGTTTATGCTTATATTGAAGTTGGAGCAAGTAGTTATAATAATAAAAAAGAAATTAAATTAGAAGCTGTTCAAAGATATGATGAAAATTTGATAAATTCTATAAAGTTTGAACCATCACAGGATAGAGGATTTTTAGAATTTTTAAAAGCAAATATCATAAACTGGGCTCTATTAAATAATCTTATTGAAGATGAAAGAGAAGTAAATGTGATTTGGGATAGCGAATCTAATCAGATACTAATATCTTTATGGATTAGCTTTTAATTCCATTTTAACAGAGTAAAAAAATAATCTTCCTTTCTTTAAAAAAATCCTTGCCTATAAATAGGTGGGGATTTTTTGTAATTTAAATAAAATTAGATTTTAATAACTTTTATTTCTTTTTCTAGTAAATAAATATAATATATGATATAATAAATGCAAAATAATTTCTTATGTCTATCACTAAAATATCACAATAAAGATATATAATGTATGTATATTATAGGAGGGAAAGTATGTCAAAAATATTAGTTGTAGATGATGAAGAAAAAATTAGAGAAGTAATAAAAGAATATGCCTGTTTTAGTGGTTTTGAAGTAGAAGAAGCAACTGATGGGATGGATGCAGTAAATAAATGTAAGGAAAATGATTTCGATATTATCATAATGGACATAATGATGCCAAGACTTGATGGTTTTTCTGCAATAAAAGAGATAAAGAAAAGTAAAGATATACCTGTTATTATGCTATCTGCAAGAGGAGAAGAATATGATAAATTGTTTGGTTTTGAAATAGGTATAGATGACTATGTAGTAAAACCATTTAGTCCAAAAGAATTAATGGCAAGAGTAAATGCGGTATTATCAAGAGCTAATACTAAGGCAGATGAAAAAGAGTCTAAAAACGAAAAATATGTTTATGAAGATTTAGTAATTGATATGCTTGGTAGAGAAGTATATGTAGATGGCAAAAAACTTGAAATAACACCTAAGGAATATGAATTACTTGTGTATTTTGTTCTTAACAAAAATATTGCTTTATCTCGTGAAAAAATATTAAATGAAGTTTGGGGTTATGACTTCTTTGGCGAAGATAGGACAGTTGATACACATGTTAAAATGTTAAGAAATAGTATTGGAAAATACAGAGATAAAATTGTAACCGTAAGAGGAATGGGGTATAAATTTGAAGAGTAATAATTCAACTAATACACTTACCTTTAAACTTTGGAAGTATTTTATAACTTATGCAATACTAATATTTGTAATACTTTGGTTTATGCAAGTAATATTTTTGCAAAGTTATTATAGCAAGATGAAAAAAAATGAAGTGGTAAGGTTATCAAATGAAATAGAAAGAGAATATATAAAAGGAAATTATGCTGAAACAGTTGATAAAATAGCATATAAAAATGCGTCAGCTATTGTTTTATTTGATTTAAGTGGAAATATAATATATGCTTCATCAGGAAATAATATGATTTCAGGGACTAATCTTCAAGTACCAACAAGACCGTTATCAATTAACATAGAAGAAGTAATTGAAAAAATGAATAATAGTTCAAATAAAACTATAAGTTATACAGTAAAACTTGACAAACTTAAAACTGAAATATATATTTATGGAAGAAAAATAGAAAACAGTAATGTTTGCTTTTGTATAGCTTCTTCAATTGATCCAGTTGACGCAACTACAAATGTTTTGAAAAGTCAGTTAATTTATGTAACTGCAATTTCGCTTTTTGTATCAATTATTGTATCAATTTTCTTGTCTAGAAGAATATCATATCCAATTAAAGAAATGACAGATACGGCAAGTAAACTTGCAAAAGGAAATTATGATATAGAATTTAAAAAAGCAGGATATAAAGAGATAGATGAACTTGCAGATACACTAAATTATGCTACAAAGGAACTTGCTGAAACGGATAAGGTAAGAAAAGAATTAATTGCAAATGTTTCACACGATTTAAAAACTCCACTTACTATGATAAAAGCATATTCTGAAATGATAAGAGACCTTTCACGGAGATAATAAAGAAAAAAGAGAAGAACATTTAAACGTAATTATTGAAGAAACTGATAGATTAACAAGACTTGTAAGTGATATGATGGATCTTTCAACTATTGAATCTGGTTTTACTGAACTTACAAAGACAATATTTGATTTAGGAGAAGTTACTAAAAAAATAATAAATGGTTTTGATATAATAAAATATGGAAATTGTGAAATAAAGGTAGATATTCCAAATGATGCGTATGTTTTAGCTGATAAGACAAAGATTGAACAAGTAACATATAACTTAGTAGCAAATGCAATAAATCATAGTGGTGAGGACAAAAAAATACATATAAAAATTTCTAATACACAAAAAAGAGTCAAGTTCTCAGTTGAAGATAATGGGCCTGGAATTCCAAAAGAAGATTTGCCAAATATTTGGAATAGATATTATAAATCATCTAATACATTTAAAAGAGTAAGTAGTGGTACAGGACTTGGACTTTCAATTGTAAAAAATATTCTTGATAAACACAATTCAAATTATGGTGTAGATAGTGTAGTAGGTAAGGGTTCTACTTTCTACTTTGACTTAGAAAAAGCAAGTAAAAAAGAAACTAAGAAGGAAAACAAAAAAGAATAATTTTAAAGGTTTGATGTATAAAAATATCAGGCCTTTTTTGTTCTTCATATACATTTTACATCTCTATCATATTTCTATCACATTTAAAAGATATAATATAACTAGTTGAAAGGAGGGAGATATGAAATATTTAAAATATATTATAGAGTAAGTTCTTGTTTGTTAGGGAGGTGATATTTAATACTCACTAAAAATACAATGAATATATAACTTGACTTATAAATATATATTGTAAAATATATAATTTTAGTAAAGGAGATGATATATGATAAAAATTTATTATCCATAATTTTAAAATATAAAACAATTCCTATACATAAAATATATAGCTTAGATAAGCTAGAGAAACGTAAAATAATAATAAAAAATGCTTTTTCATATATTAGAGCTAAGGTCTTTGACTTTGGCTCTATTTTTTGTATAGCTTTTACCAAATTTTATATTGCAAAATTTTAATGTTTTATTACTAAAAAATACTTAAAATGTATAAAAATCAGCTTAAATATGTTATAATATATTATGTAGAAAGAAAATGCTAACAAAAAGGAAAGGTGAATTTTTTGTTTAAAAAATTATTAAAAAATACTGACTATATTACACTTGTTTGCGTTTTAGTATTATTTACTATAGGTGTTATAGGTATTTTTAGTGCTGGATATGCAACAGATGTAAATAAAGATGAATATATAAAGCAATTAATATGGTTTGGTGCAGTATTTGTAATGATGGTAATAATATGGTGTATAGACTATAACATATTTGATATATTTGGATATATATTGTACGGAATAAATTTGGTTTTGCTTGTGCTGGTACTTTTTATGCCATCTCTTATGGGAGCAAATAGCTGGTTTAATCTAGGAGGTATGCTTTATCAACCGTCAGAACTTATGAAAATTGCTTGTATTATATGTGGTGCTAAGTTTTTAAGTTTATTAAAAAATAATTTACAAAAAAATGATAAAAAGAAAAAAATAATATTATTTGCAATATCAATATTAATTTTTATTGTTCCAATAATACTAATAGGTTTGCAACCTGACTTTGGAACTGCAATAGTTTTTCTTGTAATACTTGCATTTATGTTATTTAAATATGGTATAAAATATAGATATATATTTTTAGCATTAGGTATTATTTTACTTTTAATACCAGTAGTTTATTTTTTTGTATTAAATCCAACTCAACAAGAAAGAATAAATGTATTTATAAATCCTGAACTTGACCCTCTTGGAAGTGGATATAACGCAATACAGTCAAAAATAGCAGTTGGTGCTGGAAAATTATTTGGTACAGGACTTTTAAATGGTGCACAAACACAGTATGGATATTTACCAATAAAATCTTCTGATTTTATATTTTCGGTAATATCAGAAGAAATGGGCTTTGTATTTTCAGTATTAATTGTTGTAGTATATACAATTTTAATAATTCGCCTTATAATGATTTCAAAAAATGCACGAGATGAATTTTCAAGCTTTATGGTAATTGGAATTGCAGGTATGTTTTTCTTTCATTTTGTACAAAACATTGGAATGACAATAGGACTTTTACCAATAACTGGTGTACCACTTCTATTTGTAAGTTATGGCGGAAGTAGTATGATAACAAGTGGTATTGCAATAGGTATTGCATTAAATGTATCTGCTAGAAAATCAAAAAGTGTATTTTTAGAATGATTTACTTGAAAATAAAAGAAGAATATAGTATATTATAATTAGATGTTTTAAAGAGATGGGGAATGATATATGAATAAAAAAAGTGGTATAAGCCTTGTAATAGTGTCTACTGCAGTAGTAATTATGCTAACTCTTATATCTGTAGCTTCAGTTGTTGGAAGTAATGCTATTAATTCAGCAAATTATGATGAATTTATATCAAATATACGAAGAGTATCAGATGATGTAAATGAGTATAGTATTGAAAATGGTAAATTACCTGTAACAAATGAGGTTATAACTGTTTCATCACTTGGAGAAGAATTTAGAGATGAGGCAAATTTAAATGGTGATTTAAATAATAAATTATTTGTTGTAGATATATCTTTACTTAATGATACAACAGTAAAAAATGGAACAGGTAATACACAAAATCAAGATGTGTATTTAGTTGCAGAAGATACAAATAATGTATATTATATGAAGGGCTTTAGATATAAATCAAAAATGTATTACGGAGTAGAATAGATGGAAGCTATACAAAAATATATAAATGAAATAAATGTAGGAAAAATCACTTTAAAAAATAATGTATTTTTAGCACCAATGGCAGGGGTAACTGATATGGCCTTTAGAAAAATATGTAAGGAAATGGGACCAGGACTTACATATACTGAAATGGCAAGTAGTAAAGCATTAGAATTTAATAGTAAAAAAACAGAAAAAATACTTGAGTTAGAAGAAAGTAATGGGCCTTCAGCTGTACAAATTTTTGGTAGCAATAAAGATAGTATAAAAAATACAATACTTACATTAAATAATAGAGAGGATATTGATATTATAGATATCAATATGGGTTGTCCTGTGCCAAAACTAGTAAAAAACGGTGATGGTGCAGGACTGCTTTTGGATTTAAAAAATGTAGAAGAAATTATACAAGAAGCAGTTAAGGTATCAAAAAAAGAAATAACTGTTAAAACAAGAAAAGGCTTTGATGAAGAAAGAATAACTGCAGTAGAAGTAGCAAAAATATGTGAAGCAAATGGAGTGCGTCAAATAACTGTACACGGAAGAACAAGAAAAGATTATTATAGCGGAAATGTTGATTATAGCATAATAGAAAAAGTAAAAGAAAGTGTAAATATAAATGTCATAGGAAATGGAGATATATTTGATGTAAAATCTGCACTTGCAATGTTTGAAAAAACAAATTGTGATGGAATAATGGTAGCAAGAGGAGCTATGGGTAATCCTTGGATATTTAAAAGTATATTAGAAGGAAAAGATTATATACCAACAAATAATGAAAGACTAGAAATGATTTTTAAGCATATAGACTATATGAGTAAATATGATGGAGAAAAACTAGCAAATTTAAAACTAAGAAAACATATATCTTGGTATTTAAAAGGACTAGATAAAAGTACTAAAGTAAAAGATGCAGTAAATAGGGCAGAAAATATAGAAGAAGTTAAAAATATTTTAACAGACTATTTTAAATCTTTAAGCTAAGGAGAAGGACTTTTGATTACAAGAGAAATTAAAGTAAAAATATTAGAGAGATATAACGAAAAAGATGAAAAAATGTATATATCTAATATATTAGATAAGGTATATAGATTTGAAAAGACAAACAAAATAGAATTTACTAATTTTTTAAATCTAAATGAATTTAGCAAGATAACAAGCATTTTAAATGAATTGAAAGTAAAATATTTTGTTTATTCACTTAATAACAAACTTTCAAAAAAAGTAATATTTTTTGTACCTGACTATATTGTATTAGATGAAAGTTTTTTTAAAAATTATATTTCAGCTATAAAAATAACATCAAGTAATAAAGATAAACTATATCATAAAGATTATATGGGAGCAATTTTCTCACTTGGTCTAAAACACGAAGTAATAGGTGATATATATGTTAAAGATAATTTTGCCATTTTGTTTTGCTTGAGGGATGTAAAAGATTATATTTTAACAAATCTATTTAAAGTAAAAAGACAAGAAGTAAATGTAGAAGAAATAAAAATAGATGAAAATTTAGAAAGTATGCTTGAAATTAATTTAGTAAAGTATGAATATATTGTATCTTCACTAAGAGCTGACGCAGTAATTTCAGTAGTATATGGATTAAGTAGAAATCAAGTAAAAGAAAAGATTTTAAGTGGTGATTTATATATAAATGACAAACAAGAATATTTTTCAAGCACTATGCTAAAAGAAGGAGATATTGTATCTTTTAGAAAATGCGGAAAATTAAAAATAGGAGAAAAGCTAAGAAAAACGAGAAGTGATAGAATTGTTTTAGAAGTATATAAATATAGTTAGGATATGGGGGAAAAATGAATTTAAAAATTTTGTATGAAGATAATCATATTATCGTAGTTGTAAAGCCAGTAAATATTCCTGTTCAAGAAGATAAAACAAAAGATATAGATATGATTACAAAAATTAAAGAATACTTAAAAGAAAAATATGATAAAAAGCGGAAATGTATATCTTGGACTTTTGCATAGACTTGATAGGATGGTTGGAGGAGTAATGGTATTTGCTAAAACTTCAAAAGCTGCATCAAGAATTTCAGAATATATACGAAATAAAGATGTAAAAAAGAGATATCTTGCAATAGTAAACGGAACTATAGATATAACAGGAAAAGAAATAACATTAGAAAATTATTTAAGAAAAAATGAAAGAATTAACAAAAGTGAAGTAGTAAATAAAGATACAAAAAATGCAAAACAAGCGAAACTTGAATTTAAAGCTTTAAAAAATTTTAAGTATAATGGTAAAGAATATACTTTAGTAGATGTTAATTTACTTACTGGTCGCCATCATCAAATAAGAGTGCAGTTTGCAAATATTTCACATCCACTTTATGGTGATGTAAAATATGGCCAAAAAATAAATAAAGTTGGGGAAAATCTTGCTCTTTGGTCATACTATTTATCTTTTTTTCATCCTACTAAGGATGAATATCTAGAGTTTGTATGTAAGCCAAATGAAGTAGAAGAATATAATATAGATAAGATATGGAGTGAATGCCTTTAATGGATTTTGATAGTATAAAAATACAAATAAGTAACTTAGAAGATAAGTTAAAACAAATAGAAAATGCATTAGATATAAAAGGAAAAAAAGAAGAAATTAAAAGTTTAGAAAAAGAAACTTTAGAAAGTAATTTTTGGGAAGATAGTGAAAATTCTTCAAAGGTACTTTTAAAATTAAAGAGGCTAAAAAGTATAGTTGAAAATATAGAAAAACTATATTTAAATATATCTGATGCAAGTGGATATATTGAAATAGCTGAAGAATTAAACGATACTGATAGCTTTAAAGAGGCAGAAAAAATATGTAAAATGTTAGAGGGAAAACTAGAAAAACTAGAGATTAGTACATTGCTTTCTGAAAATTATGACGAAAATAACGCAATACTTACTATTCATCCAGGTGCTGGTGGAACTGAGTCGCAAGACTGGGCTTTAATGCTATACAGGATGTACACAAAGTGGGCAAGTAAAGAAGGTTATGAATTAGAAGTACTTGATATGCAAGATGGAGAAGAAGCAGGTTTGAAAAGTGTATCTTTTTTAGTAAAAGGAGTAAATGCATATGGTTATTTAAAAGGAGAAAATGGAGTACATAGACTTGTTAGAATATCTCCATTTGACAGCAATAGCAGAAGGCATACCTCTTTTGCAGGTGTTGAGGTACTTCCTGAAATAACAGACGATATAAACATTGAAATAAGACCTGAAGATATTGAAATGGATGTATACAGGGCAAGTGGTGCAGGAGGGCAACATATTAACAAAACTTCTTCTGCTGTAAGAATTAGACATTTGCCAAGTGGTATTGTAGTAAGTTGTCAGACTGAACGTTCACAAGTACAAAATAGAGAAAATTGTATGAAAATGCTAAAAGCTAAACTGTATAAACTAGAAGAAGAAAAGCAAAAGACAAAAATAAATGATATTAAAGGTGAAAGTGTCGATAATGGTTGGGGTAGCCAAATAAGGTCCTATGTATTTTGTCCATATACTTTAGTAAAGGACCATAGAACAAATTATGAAAAAGGTAATGTTCAAGCAGTAATGGATGGTAAAATAGACGAATTTATATATGAATACTTGAAATATATTAAGTCAGATGGTAAAATAGAGTAAGTCTTTGTGTAAAATAATAACATTAATATGTTAGGAGGGAAAAACTTTGAGTAATTTAGAAAAAGTAGTAGTACTAGATTTTGACGGAACACTTTTTGACGACTTTTTTATCCAAGATAGAAAAATTATAAACGAAGTTTTTAACGGTAGTAAGATTGTACTTTTTATCGACTTAATTGCAAGGAAGTTTAATGCTTTAGGAATAATAAAAAATAATAACTTATTGCTTAGGCTAAGATTATTTGTATACGCACTATTTGCAGGAAAATCTTTTAAACATTCTCTTATGGAATATAGACGGCTATACAGATTTTATGCTAAAAAAGCAATTAAAAGAAATAGTGATTTGTTAGCAAAACTTAAAAGTAAAGGATATAAAATAATAATACTTTCAAATAATGTTTATACAAGCGAACTTGAAATAGACTATGAACTAATTGTAAATACAAATAAATATGTTGAATTTGAAGAACTTTTTAATGAGTATGGTAATGGTATGAAGTGTGTAATTGGAGATAATTTCTTTGATGATATTTGTAATGCAGCAAAATTTGGTATTAAGACTATATATATCGGAAAATCTCCTTTAGTACGGAAATCTAGCAAGATATCTTATAGGGTAAATAACTTGGAAGAAGCAATTAATTCTGTTTTAAAAATACTGTAAAATAGATGTAAATTTGGTATTTCGAATTTACGTCTATTTTTTTAAATAATATTATTGTAAAAAGTTTTATATTAGATTATAATAAATATTGTAGAAAAAATGTAGAAATAAAGAGGTAGAAAAATGCTTGTTCAAATAATTGTAGTAATAGTTCTAATTTTAGTAAATGGTTTATTTGCTTCATCTGAAATTGCATTTTTATCAATAAATAAAATAGAACTAAAACAACAAATAAAAAAGAATAATAAAAAAGCAAAAAAAATACAAAGACTTGTAGAAAATCCAAGTAGTTTTTTAGCAACTATACAAATTGGAATAACACTTGCAGGGTTTCTTGCAAGTGCCTTTGCAGCTGAAGCATTTGCAGACGAGATTGTAACATATTTTTACTTTTTAAATATAGATGTAAATATACTTAAAGCTATAACTGTTATAATAGTAACACTTATACTTTCATATTTTACATTAGTATTTGGAGAACTTGTGCCAAAAAGAATTGCTATGTCTTATCCAGATAAAATTGCATATACAATGGTAGGGTTTATAACATTGCTTATGAAAATTACATATCCATTTGTATTTATACTAACTAAGTCAACTAATATAGTATCTAAATTATTTGGTTGCAAAAATAAAGAGGAAAACAAAATAACTGAAGAAGAAATTAAAGCAATAATTTTAAATGGAAGAGATGAAGGAGTAGTTGAAGAAGGGGAAAAAGATTTAATATTTAATGTTTTTAGCTTTAATGATACTGAAGCAAAAGATATAATGACACCAAGAAAAGATGTAATATCAATAAATGTAGATACAAGTAAAGAAGAATTAATGAGTATAATTAAAAAATCTAAGTTTACAAGAATGCCTGTATTTGATAAAGAAAACAAGACAGTAATTGGAATTTTAAATATAAAAGATATAATTATTTATCATAAAAAATACAAAAGATTAAATATACTTGATATAATTCATAAACCAATTTTTGTAAATAAAAATGATAAAGCAGATGATATATTTAGACTTATGCAACAAAAAAATCAAGCAATAGCTATAGTAAAAGATGAAGATAATAGTGTTATTGGTATAATAACTATGGAAGATGCAATAGAAGAAATAGTAGGAAATATTTTTGATGAATTTGATTTAATTAAAGAAGAATAATTAGAGGTGATTTATATAATTACAATACTTGCACAAATTGTAGGAGCACTTGCCATAGTAGTTTGGGTAATAAGCATACAATATAAAAAGCATTATAAAATATTATTATTAGAGTGTGTAGCTAATGTACTTTACGCATTACAATATGTATTATTAGGGGTTTTCTTAACAAGTTTTATGAACCTTGTATCAGCTATAAGGTGTTTTCTTTTTTATAAAAAAAGAAAAGAAAATAAAGAAATTTCTAAAATTTGGTTATTGATTTTTATTTTATTAATAGTAGTAATAGCAATATTTACTTATGATGGTTATTTGTCACTAATACCACTTGTAATTACAATATTTTATACTATAGCTTCGTGGTTAAAGGAAGCAAATTTTTTAAGAGTGGTTGTTTTAATTGCAGCAATTGTTTGGATATATTATAATTATACAGTTGGAGCTTATGTAGGTATAATTGGAAATATATTAGAAATAATATCAGCTATTGTATCACTTGTACGATTTTCAAGAAACAAGAAAGTTAAAGAGGCATAGTATGGTAGAATTAAAAAGACAAAACAGAAAAGAAAATACAAAAATATATAATGATACTCTAAAAAAATTAAGAAGAAAATTAGGAAAAGCTGTTCCAATAAATCACGTTGGTTCAACGGCTTTACCTAATATGTATGGAAAAAATATTATTGATATATTAATTGGTGCAAAAGATATTGAAGAATTAAAAACTTTAGCAACTAAAATTGAAGAAATGGGATTTTTTATTAGCAAAAATAATAAAGAGGAAATATATAAATTTTTTTCAAGTAGAGAAGAAGAAACAAAATCAGGAGATATTCATATACATTTAGCCTTGATTAACTCAGATAGATATAACGATTTTTTAATTCTAAAGAATTATTTGTTAAATAATAAAGAAGAAAGAGATAATTATACAAAAATAAAAAAGGACATTATAAAAGGGGGACATATTAAGAGGGACAAATATAAAAAAATAAAAAGTGAATATGTAGAGAAGTTAATAAAAAGAGCAAGACTATATTATTATAATGAAAATAAGAAAAATTAATAGAAACAAACTTATTTTGTTTCTATTAATTTTTTCATATCATTTGGTAAATCAGCCTTAACTATAATTTTTTTGTTTGTTATTGGATGATTAAATATTACTTTGCTTGAGTGCAATGCTTGTCTTTGTATATATTTTGTAATATTTGGTACATTAAATTCTTTTGCATAAAGCTCATCTCCAATTAAAACGTGATTTATACTTGAAAGATGTACACGTATTTGATGTGTTCTTCCTGTATGTAAAAGTATATCAAGTACGGTATAATTTTTTGCTATGTTTCTACTTTTAACAAAATATTCTGTTTTAGCAAAATCTCCAGTTTCATTTACTTCTCTTAAAATAATTGTGTTTTCTTTTCTTGCGATGTTTTTAGTAATAATACTATGATTTTTTTCTACAATATTGTTTACAATGGCAATATACCATTTTTGTAAGTTAATTTGCTCTTTTTTTCTTACAAATAATTCTTGTATATATGAATATTTCGCAAAAATACATATACCTGTAGTATTATGGTCAAGTCTTGTTATAATGTGGATGTTATATATACCTTGTTTTTTTAAATAAGAAGCTACTATATTAGAAAGAGTATTTTCATAATCAGTAATAGAAGGGTGTACTTGCATATTTGCTTTTTTGTTTACTATAAGCAAATAATCATCTTCATAAAGAATATCAAGAGGCATATCTAGAAGTTTAAATTTATATTCAAATTTACTTTCATTTTCAACTAAAGTAAAAGATAAAATTTCTCCTTCTTTTACTAGATAATTTGTAAAAGTATTATTTCCATTTATATATATTAGGTTATTTTCTCTAAGCTTTCTAAGTAGTATGCTTGATACATATAATTTAGACTTTAAAATATCTTTAACTTTTTTATTTTCATCTTCTTTTTTTATAACATATTCTATATTCATAGGGCTATTATACCACTATTTTAATTTAAACTCAAATGTTCCAACTTTACTTGAAAAAAAATATTATATATGATACTATATTTAAAACTAATTAAGAAAAGAGAGTTGTTATGAAAAATATTTTAAAAGATGTACAGTTTAATAAAAAAGATATATTATTTTTATTGCCAGTTTTAGGTATAACTATTATTTTAGTGATAATACTTTGTATAGGTATAGAAAAATGCGATACCTATGTACTTTCTGCTATAGCTAAACTTCACTCAGATATTTTAACAAATATATTAAGTGTCATTACACAAATGTCAAGTGTGTGGGCAGTAGTATTAGTTTTACTTTTTTTATATATTATAATTAAAGATAAAATTATATCAATATATTTAGCTGGTGCAGTAGCAATAGGTTCTATACTTAATTTAATTATAAAATACATAGTAAGAAGAACAAGGCCTTTAGATTTTATGATAATATCAGAGTCAGGATATAGCTTTCCAAGTGCTCACTCAGAATTAAGTATTATATTATATGGCTTTCTAATATATCTTTGTTGTAAATTAATAAAAAAGAAATGGTTAAAAGTAACTTTAGTTTCTTTTTTATCTGTACTAATTTTAACCGTTGCATTTTCAAGGTTATATTTTGGAGTTCACTACTTAACTGATGTACTTGCAGGTTTAACACTTGGGTATATATTTATTTATTTGTATATAAAAATATGTAAAAAATATATGTTTAAAAATGAAGGTGTAAAATAAACACTTTCATTTTTCTGTATAATAGGAAAATATATAATATAAAAAAGATTAACTGTTGCAAAAAAATAAAAAATATAGTAGAATAAACGTAGAGGTTAAAGTAAAATAAATAAAAATATGTAAACTAAAGGAGCGAAAAATATGAATACACTATACATACATACATACATACATACATACATACATACATACATACATACATACATACATACATACATACATACATACATACTAAGTAATCTAAAAAAAGAAAAAATAGATATGATAGATATAACAAAACCAGAGTTAGAATATGGGTAAAATGTTCTAGCTCTGGTTTTGTTATTTTAAAGATTAATTATGGGGGAAAGGTATATGGGAAAAACAAGAAAAGCAGGAATAAGTTTAATAGTGATGTTAATAACAATAGTAGTAATAATAATACTTGCAGCTTCAATAATAAACACAGTAATATATAATAATCCAATGGATAATGCTAAAGAGGCAGCATTTAGAAGTGATTTGCAAGAAATGAAAAATGCTTATGGAATAAGGCAAGGGGATTTAATGGCAAAATATAAAGGAGATAAAAGCAAAATAACAGAAGAAGATTATGCAGGAGTAGTACATAGAAATTATACAGGCGAAATACAAGCGTTTGATGTAGGGCTTGCATATTTAGGAAAAGATAAAAAGAAGCAAGAAATAGCAGAAAGTATGGACTATATAATAGGTAATCCAAATGACTCTGTATTAAGGTCATGGTCATATGAAATTCCACAAGAAGATTTCCATAAAGATGAGTATAGAACAAAAATAACCAAGATAAAGTTTATAACAAGTAATAAACTACCTAAAGGAGTAGTAGACTCTTGGGATGTATCAGAAGGAAATAATGGTTCGGTAATGGCTTGGATAGTAGATGATGGAAATGATGGTTATGAATTAACAATAGGTGGAAATGGAAAAGTAATTGCAAACAAAAGCTCAGGAAGTATGTTTAGAAATTTTACAGCAGTAAAGGAAATAGATATAAAAGCATTAGATACAAGTAATGTAATATATATGAGAGATATGTTTTCCTTTTGTAGCAATTTAACAAGTTTAGATTTAAATAATTTTGATTTAAGTAATGTTACAACTTTAGAACAGGCTTTTTATGGTTGTGAAAAAATAAAGAGCATAAATATGGACTTTAGTACTGCAAATAAAGTAACAAATACACACGGATTATTTGAAGATTGTTATGAATTGGAAAATATAGATGTTAGCAAATTCAATACTTCTAATGTAATAGATATGCATTATATGTTTAGAAGATGTGGTAGTTTAAAAAGTTTAGATTTAAGTAAATTTAATACTAGTAAAGCAATAAATATGACTGGAATATTTGAAGTATGTAGTGGCTTAACTAGTTTAAACTTAAGTAGCTTTAATACAATCAATGTAACAAATATGGATAGAATGTTTAATGGATGTAGTAGTTTAATAAGTTTAGATTTAGGAAATCATTTTGATACCACTAGTGTAATAAGTATGAGTAGTATGTTTAGTGGATGTAATAAATTAAAAACAAATATAACTATAAAAAATGTTGAAACTTCTTCGTATATGGGTATGTTTTCAAGTGCAGCTACAGAAAAAGGAGCAGAGATAATAGTAAATTATACATCAGAAACATCAGATTTAGTAGATAAAATGTTAGAAACAAAATCAGAAAAATCAAATGTAGTAAAAGGAGATTTAGTAAGTTAATAAAGAATAAAAAATTAGATTTGTACCATAATTGATACAAACCTAATTTTTTTGCATATTTGATTTTCTTGTAATATAAACAAAATAAAACTATAGATTTAAATAACTTTGCTTTTTTCACAAAAATTACACATAGTATCCCTTTACAAATATATTATTCTATGTTAAAATATTTCTTATTACGAAATAATTTTTAGTTGTTTCTAATTTGGGGAAGTAAAAATGGAAGAAAAAGAATTAGGAAAAAAATTAAGTAAAACTTTAATTCAAATTAAAAGAATAAAACTTGCAAGTCTTGCAGATATGGCCTATCTTACTCATAATCAAAAACTTGTGCTATATTTACTTCACGAAAATTCAGTAAATGGAAGTGTACTACTTACTGAAATAAGAGAAAAGTTAAAACTTGCACCATCTACTGTAACTCCAATAATAACATCACTTGAAAATGAAGGATATATAAAAAGAAATATTGATAAAAATGACAGAAGAAATATATATATTGAAATAACATCAAAGGGTAAAGAATATACTAATATGGTACATAGCCAGGTTACTAAAAATATAAATGAATTTATAGAGTTTATGGGAGATAAGGATACAAATGATTTAATAAGACTTATGAATAAAACAATAAATTATTTTGAAAATAAAGAAAGGGGAAAATAATGAAAAAAGTATTAAAATATTTAAAGCCATACATATTTGCAATTATAGTAGCAATAATATTTACTTTCATTCAATCACTTGCTACTTTGTATTTACCAAATCTAATGTCTGATATCGTAAATAATGGTATTGTTGGGCAAAGTATGGAAGAGGTATTTAAATATGGAAAATATATGTTGCTTGTGACTTTAATTTATGCGATTTGTGCAATTGTTGCTACATTTATAGCATCAAGAGTATCTGTTGGGTTCGCAAGAGATTTAATAAATGCAATATATAAAAAAGTACAAAAATTTTCAATTAATGAATTTAATAAAATATCTACATCTTCACTTATTACGCGTACAACAAATGATGTAACTCAAATTCAGACTTTAACACTTATGTCTATGAGGATGATGATAATAGCACCACTTATGTGTATAGGTGGAATTATAATGGCAGTGCAAAAAAATCTAAGACTTTCAGTTTTGTTTATAGTTGTAATACCACTTTTGCTTGTTGCAATAGTATTACTTGCAAAAAAAATAGTACCTCTATTTACAAGACTTCAAAAAGCAACAGATAAAATAAACCAAGTAGTAAGAGAAAAACTAACTGGTGTTAGAGTTATTCGTGCTTTTGGAACAGAAGAATATGAAAGAGATAGATATGATGTAGCAAACAAAAATATATATGATATATCTATTAAGGCTGCATATATGATGTCAATACTTATGCCTGTAGTTATGTTTGTTATAAATGCTTCAAGTGTAGCTGTTGTATGGGTTGGCTCTAGTTTAATTGACCAAAACTTACTAGAAATTGGCGATATGATGGCATTTATGCAATATGCTATACAAGTACTTTTCTCAATACTTGCAGTTACAATGCTTTTTGTTATGATACCAAGAGCTATAGTATCAGTAAAAAGAATTAGTGAAGTATTTGATTTAGAGCCAAGTATAGTAGATAACAAGAAAGATATAAAAAAAGAGGACATTGCAGAAAGAGGAACTATAGAATTTAAAGATGTAGAATTTAAATATGAAGGAAGTAATGAGCCTGTACTTAGTAACTTAAATTTTAAAATAAATAAAGGAGAAACTGTTGCAATTCTTGGAGGAACAGGAAGTGGAAAATCTTCTCTATTAAATTTAATGATGAGATTTTATGATGTTACTAAAGGAGAAATAAAAGTTGGTGGTATAAATGTCAAAGATATGAGTCTTAAAAGCTTAAGAGATATGATAGGATATATACCACAAAAAGCAGTACTTTTTTCAGGTACTATTAAGTCAAATATAAAATATGGTAAAAAAGATGCAACAGATGAAGAAATAATAAATGCGTTAGAAATATCTCAAAGTTATGATTTCGTATCTGCCCTTGATGATGGAATTAATTCAGAAGTAGCACAAGGTGGAACAAATTTCTCTGGTGGACAAAAACAAAGACTTTCAATTGCAAGAGCAATTGTAAAAAAACCAGACATTTATTTATTTGATGATAGCTTTTCAGCTCTTGATTATGAAACTGATAAACGTTTAAGAAAAGCAATAGCAGAAAATACAGATAATGCTACAGTAGTTATAGTAGCACAACGTGTTAGTACAATATTAAATGCAGATAATATTATATTTATCGAAGATGGCAAAATTATTGCACAAGGTACACATAAAGAACTATATGCAAATTGTGCTTCATATAAAGATGTAGTTCTTTCTCAAATAACAGAGAAGGAGGCGATAAATAGTGGAAAATAGTAAGAGAATAAGACAGCCAGGTATGGGGCCAAAGAGGATGGGAAAGGTAGATAAACCAAAAGACTTTAAAGGAACTTTAAAAAGAGTAATAAAATATATTGGAAAGTATAATGTTGCAATTATAACAGTAATAATTGTTTTAATACTTTCAACTATTCTTTCAGTTATATCGCCAAAAATACTTGGAAAAGCAACAACAGAGCTTGCAAATAATGTAATACAAAAAATGGTATTTTCACAAATTAACCCTATAATGTCAAAAATGCCAGATAGTATAAAAGATATGTTAAAAGAAGATGCAACAGTTGAAACTTTGCTTGATATGAATATTATACCTGATGAAATAAAAGAAAAAATTCCAGATGTAGCAAAAGATGTATCATTATTTAATGAACCAAAAATAAACTATGAATATATATCTAAGATATTGATATTAATTTTAGGACTATATTTAGTTAGTGCGTTATTTATGTATATAATAAATAGGTCTATGGCATATATTTCTCAAAAAGTAACCTATGGATTAAGAAAAGAAGTAGATGAAAAGTTAGATAGATTGCCACTTAGATTTTTTGATAAACATACGCACGGCGAGATACTTAGTCGTGTAACAAATGATATTGATACTTTAAGTATGATGTTGCAACAAAGTTTAGTACAAATATTGCAGTCAGTATTTTCAGTAATTGGAATACTTGTTATGATGATTTCAATAAGCTTTAGTATGTCAGGTGTTGCAGTTTTAATAATTCCTGTAAGTTTAATAATAGTTGCCACAATTATAAAAAACACACAGAAGTATTTTATTAGACAACAAAGAATTATAGGAAAAATTAATGGGCACGTAGAAGAAACATATTCTGGAGCACTTGTTATTAAAGCATTTAATATGGAAAATGAAGAAAGTAAAGAGCTTTCTAATATTAGTAATGAGTTATATAATGCTAGTACAAAAGCACAGTTTTATTCAGGTTTAATGATGCCACTTATACATACAGTGAGTGATTTAGGATACGTTGGTATATGTATTCTTGGAGCAAAACTTGCAATAGAAGGGAAAATGACAATAGGAAATATACAAGCATTTGTACAATATACTCATCAATTTAATCAACCTTTAGCCCAAACTGCAAATATGTTAAATATGGTACAAAGTACTGTTGCAGCAGCTGAACGTGTATTTGAGATACTTGATGAAGAAGAACAGGAAGAAGATACAAAAACTCCTGTAAAGCTTGAAGACGTAAAAGGTAAGATATCAATAGAAAATTTAAAATTTAGATATGAAGAAAATGAGCCTTTAATTGAAGACTGGTCACTTGAAGTAGAGCCTGGCCAAACAGTTGCAATTGTTGGCCCAACTGGTGCTGGAAAAACTACAATTGTTAATTTACTTATGAGATTTTATGAGGCAAATAG
>CANQLD010000002.1 GCA_947624625.1 uncultured Clostridia bacterium
TTTTTACAAATACATAATTTTTGTAATTATATTTGCTAATATTATATCATATTACATTTATTTTAGTAAATAGGAATATTTAATATTTGACCTTCATATATATCACTCGAAGAAAGATTATTAATATCTTTAATTTCCAAAATGATATTTTGTATATTTAAAGAAGAATCTTTTTTGCAAATATCTCCTGCAATATTCCAAATTGTATCATTATTTTGTACTTCAAGCTCATAAGTTTCAACTTGTTTTTTACCTACTGAAGTTGAAGTAAAAAAAGTAAATAAAACAAGCAAACTAAATATAAACAAAACTGTATAGAACCTTTCTTTATTCTTAATTTTCATTAAAACCACCTTCTTAAACATTTGTTCTTTATAGCTATATTATAATTCAAAACAGATGTTCTGTCAATAGTTTTTTTGAAAAAAAAGAAAATTTGTTCTGTTTTTTAAAAAATCACTTAAGAATAACTCCTAAGTGATTATATATTTAAATATTTTATTTTTAAAATCGTTTAACTCATCTTCTCTAATATCGAGAGATATTTCAATATTATCGTTAAAATTGCTACTAATATTTTTTATAACATTATTTTGTTTATATTCATTTATAACCGAATTAACTATATCATAATTTGAATATTTTATAATAAATTTTAAATTTGTATAATTATATATTTTATCAATAACACATTTATCCTTTGCCTCTTTATATGCTTTAAAATATGCTCTAAGTAAAGGACCAGCTCCAAGCAATATTCCTCCAAAGTATCTAACAATTATAACACAAATATTAGTTAGGTTATCTTTTTGCAAATTCTCATATATAGCTTTTGTACCTGTTCCTTGTGGCTCACCATTATCACTAAATCTAATATTTACATTATTATTTTCTTTATACGAATATATATATACAACGTGCCTTGCTTGTTTATTACTCTTTTTTGTTTGTTCAATTAGAGAAATTGCCTCTTGCTCATTAGATATACTATATATATAACATATAAACTTAGATTTCTTTTCTTCATAAGTATATGTAGATAGATATGTATTTTCATTATTTTCTTTTTTAATTAAAGTATAATAATATTTATTCATAACAAACTCCATAACAAAAAGCACATTGCAAAACAAACTACAATGTGCCTTTTTTTAATTATATTCATATTTTGGTTTTGCGTTTTTTGTTACAACATCCTTAGTAATAATACATTTTTTGATATTTTTATTAGATGGAACTTCATACATAGCATCCATCATAACTTTTTCAAGTACTGCTCTTAAGCCTCTTGCACCAGTTTTTCTTTCAAGTGCAATATTTACAATTTCTTCCATAGCCTCTTTTTTTATTTCAAGTTCTACATTGTCCATTTTAAATAATTTCTTGTATTGTTTTAATAAAGCATTTTTTGGTTTTGAAAGTATATCAATTAAGGCCTCTTTAGTTAAATTACTTAAGTATGTTATAATAGGAAGTCTACCAACAAGTTCAGGTATTAAACCATATTTAACTATATCGTGTGGTTGAACTTCAGAAAATATTTTTCCAATATCAATATCTTTTTTTTCTTCAACTTTTGCTCCAAATCCCATTGTTTTTGTGTGAACTCTAGATTTAATAATTTTTTCAAGTCCATCAAAAGCACCACCACATATAAACAAAATATTAGTTGTATCAATTTTAATAAATTCTTGTTGTGGATGTTTTCTACCACCTTGAGGAGGAACATTAGCAACAGTTCCTTCAATAATCTTAAGTAATGCTTGTTGAACACCCTCACCACTAACATCTCTTGTAATAGATGGATTTTCTGATTTTCTTGATATCTTATCTAGCTCGTCAATATATATAATTCCACGTTCAGCTTTTTGTATGTCAAAATCTGCAGCTTGAATTAATCTTAGTAAAATATTTTCTACATCTTCTCCAACATATCCTGCTTCAGTTAATGTTGTAGCATCAGCTATAGCAAATGGAACGTGTAAAATCTTTGCAAGTGTTTGAGCAAGTAAAGTCTTTCCGACAACCTGTTGGACCTAAAAGTAGTATATTACTTTTTTGTATTTCAACATCATCCAGCTTATCCATATTCCTTATTCTTTTGTAATGATTATATACAGAAACGGCTAAAACTTTTTTTGCTTCTTCTTGCCCTATAACATATTGATCAAGTACATTTTTAATTTTTTCTGGAGAAGGAAGTTCTTTAGTTTCAATAAGCTCTTTTGTGCCATTTGTTTTATCACTTACTACATCTATATCTTCATCGTGCATTATTTTGTGACACATTTCAACACACTCGTCACATATTAAAATTCCATCAGGTCCTTCAATTAGCTTATTAACTTCTTGTCTTAATCTACCACAAAAAGAACAAAATATCATATCTTCTGGAATATCAAAGCCACCGTTATTATTTCCTTTTTTACCCATAAATAATTATTACTCCTTAGTTATTTGTGATATATTTTCCATTATATCGTCAATAAGTCCATAATCTTTAGCTTCTTTTGCAGATAAGAAGTTATCTCTATCTGTATCTTTTTCAATTTGTTCTAGTGTTTGACCTGTTCTTTCACTTAATATTTTATTTAAAGTATCTTTTGTCCTTAATATAAAATCTGCGTGAATTTTCATATCACTTGCTTGACCTTGCATACCACCAAGTGGTTGATGTATCATTATTGTTGAATTAGGTAAAGCAAATCTTTTTCCCTTTGCTCCTGCAGCAAGTAAAAATGCTCCCATACTAGCAGCCATTCCAACACAAATAGTTGAAACATCTGATTTAATATATTGCATTGTATCGTAAATACCCATACCTGCAGTTACAGATCCACCAGGACTATTTATATATAGATAAATATCTTTTCCAGGATCTTCAGCATCCAAAAATAGAAGTTGTGCAACTACTAAAGAAGCAGTAACATCATTTACTTCGTCAGATAAGAATATTATTCTTTCTTTTAAAAGTCTTGAATAAATATCGTAAGATCTTTCGCCTTTACTTGTTTGTTCAATTACCATTGGTACTAAACTATCTTTAATCATATTAAAACCTCCTCATTATATATTTATTATTTTTCAATAACACTATTTACAATTACATCCATAGTTTTATCTTGAGCAATTTTTTCTTTCATATATTTTCTAGCACTTTCATTTTGTTTTAATGAAGAAGAATCATCTGTGCCATATTGTTTTGCAAGTTCGTCAATTTTTTCATCAATTTCACTTTCTTCAACTTTTACATCTTCATTTTTAGTTATATATTCAAGTGCAAGTCTTAATTTAATATCTTTAAGAGCATTTGGTTTTAAAGTCTCCTTGAAATCGTCAAGTTTTGTTTTAGTAAATTCAAGATATTGTTCTAATGTCATACCTTGGTATGATAAATTTTGACTAAATTGTTGAATCATTTTTTCAACTTCATCTTCAATCATAGACTCAGGTATTGTTACTTCAACATTTTCTACTAATTTATCTATTGCTTTTGTTTCTCTTTCAGCTTTTGCTTGATTTTCTTTCTTTTCTTTTACTTTCTTTTCTAAATCTTTTTTGTATTCTTCTAAAGTTTCAAAATCAGAAACATCTTTTGCAAATTCATCATCAAGCTCAGGAAGTATTTTTTCTTTAATGCTAATTAATTTTACTTTAAAAGTAGCATCTTTTCCTGATAAACTTTCTTCGTGATAATTTTCAGGGAATTTTACTTTTATTTCTCTATCTTCACCAATATCCATACCAATTAATTGATCTTCAAATCCATCAATAAATTGTCCACTTCCAATAGTTAATTCAAAGTTTTCTCCTTTACCACCATCAAAAGCTACTCCATCAACAAATCCTTCAAAATCAATTGTTGATATGTCATTTTTTTGTAATTTTCTATTATCTACACTAACAAGATTTGCATTTTTATCTCTAACAGACTCAAGTTCTGCGTCAACATCTTTTTTTGTTACTTTAGTACTATTTACCTTTTCAATTTCAAGTCCTTTATATTTTTTTACTTTTGCTTCAGGCTTAACATAGAAAGTTACAGTATATACAAAATCTTGATCTTTTCCTATTTGTTTAATATCCATATTTGGTCTTGAAACAACTTCAAGATTATTTTCCTCAATTGCTTTTCTATATGCATCATCTACTGTATCTTCTATTACAGTTTCATATAATACACCATCACCATACATTTTCTCTACAACATTTCTTGGCACTTTACCATTTCTAAAGCCTGGTACTTTAAATTTTTTAGCATTCTTTTGAAATGCAACATCTAAAGCTTTGTTAAAATCCTCCTTTGGCATTGTAAATTCTACTTCAACTAGAGAATTTTCTTTTTTATCAATTTTTACATCCATTTCTATTTCCTCCAATTTTTAATTATTTATGTTCAATAACTTCTTTATTATATCACAAAATAATTAAAAATTCCACTAAATTTAGTAAATAGTTTAAATAAGTTAAACATTTATATAAAAATTTTAGATATTAAATATTTAAACTATTAACCCACTCTTTAAGTTCTTCTTCTAATACTGAACTTGCAAATCTTTTTCCTTCTATTATTGTTGCATTTTTTGCCGAAGGCTTTAACTCATTTACAGTATTACCCATACCACTTGAACCTGAAGTTGCAAATGGAACTATTATTTTACCATCTAAATTATAACTTTCTAAAAAGCTATTTATAATTGTTGGAGCTACATACCACCAAATAGGGAAACCAAGAAATATAACATCAAAATCCTCAATATTTTCTACTTTATTTGAAATTTTAGGTCTTGAAGATTTATTTCTCATTTCTATTGAACTTCTACTGTTTTTATCCATCCAATCTAAATCTGCATCTGTATATGGCTCCTCTGGTTTAATTTCAAAGATACTTGCATTTGTAACATTTGCAAGTTTAGTGGCAACATTTTTTGTTATGCCACTTGCACTAAAATATGCAACTAATACTTTATTCATTTTAAATTCCTCCTTTATTTTATATATCAATATATAATTAATATGTATATTTTTCATTAAAAGTATCATTATACCATTTGTGTAATTTTTTTCTTGATTTAAATATATGAACTTTGCTACTATCTATTTTATCTAACAAAGCATATATTTTAGGTCGTTTTTCCTTATTCCATTTTAATACAAATTTAAGAAATTCGTAATCTAGTTTTTCTTTGCAACCAGGAATTTCAGGCCTTTCCTTGCCACGAATTTTTATGTACCTGTGTAAAACACTATTTACTCTAGTAAATGTAGAATAGTCTAGAAATATAACAAAATCAGATTTTTCTAATCGTGCATTCAATGTTGTTATATAATTTCCATCTATTACCCATTTATCCTCATTTGACTTAGAAATGATAATTTCGTCACGTTCTTTTTTATCTCTAAGCTGCCACTTTTCCAAATGATTTATTCCATCAATATGACATACTGGTAAATTTAGTTTTTTACCTAAATTATTAGCAAGTGTCGTTTTTCCAGACCCAGGTCCACCTATAATACATATTCTTTTCATAAAATCACATCCAAAAAATTTTAAAACATAACAACTCTATAACTATATAATATCATAAAATTTAAGTAACTTCAATTTTTAAAGTTAAAGTTTATAAATAAAAAAGAAGCCTTGTAAGTTAAGACTTCTTTTTACCTAAATAATCTTCTATAACTTTATACATCCAAGCTGATGAACCTGTATACCAAGTCCAACCTCCTCTTCCAATATGTTCAGGATTAGAATATATATCTGCTGCAACAACATATGGTTCAACTTTGTATATATCTGCTTTTTCCTTGGTATCCGAGTGAGATATTGGATTAATCATATTAAGTATCTCTATTGCTTTTTTATCTTCCTTTAATTCAAAATATGCCATAGCAAGCCAGTTTGCTGCGTGAGTATATTGTCCACCATTTTCTCTAATTCCTGGAACATATGCTTTAATATATCCAGGATTATTCTTAGGTTTATCAAATGCTGGATAAAGTAGTTTAACTATCATATTTTGTTTATCTACTAAATATTTTTCAGCACTTGCAATTGCAGTTTTAATTTCATCCTTTAAATCAGGATAATCTTTTAAAGCAATAACAGCCCAAGCTTGAGATATTAAATCAATTTTACACTCTTTATTTGAGTTAGCTCCAAGCACTTCTCCATTTTCAAAAAAAGCTCTAACAAAATGGTTTTCATCCCAAGCATAGTCAATAATACTATGTTTAAATATATGTCTATGCTTTTGACATAGAGAAATCATTTCTTCATCTTTCATATATTTAGCAATTTTTTCAAAATTTTGAAGTATATTCATCATAAAGAAAGTAAGCCAAACAGATTCTCCCCTAATATTACTAAATCCATCATTCCAATCGCCATCACCAATTTCTAAAAGTCCATTTGAAGGATTAATCCTTGATAAAGAATAAAGTATTGCTTTTTTTGCGTGATTATATACACTATCCTTTACATCTATATTATTAAATACATCATAAAGTTCTCTATTATTGCCCATTGGCTTATCTTCTAAATATGGAACTTCAACATCAAGTATAGAATAATCCTTTGTTTTTGTAATATATTCTACAAGGACATAAGGAAGCCATAAATAATCATCACTAAAATATGTCCTTATACCTGCATTATTATGGTCGTGCCACCAATGTAGTACGTCACCTTTTTCAAATTGTTTAGAAGAATTTAATATTATTTGGTTTCTTGTTTTTTCTGGCCAAGTTGAAATTAAAGCCATTGTATCTTGTAGTTGATCTCTATATCCAAGTGCACCACTTGACTGGTAAAGTCCACTTCTTGCAAATAACCTACACGCAATGGTTTGGTAAAGCAAGAATCCATTTGCCATTATATCTATATACTCATTTCCAGTTTTGAAATTTTTTACTACTAGCTTTCTCCAGTATTTTTTTGTTTCTTCGTAAGTTTTTAATACTGCCTCTTTATCTATATATTTATCTTTAATAACATTTGCTTCTTGTTCATCATCTGTTGCTCCAAGAATAATACAAAAACTAATTTTCTCACTTGGTTTAAGCTTGATATGAGCATTTACACTATATTCCTTTTCGTCATAAGTTACAACTATATTATCAGAATATGGCAATAAAGTAATATATGCCATTAAATGAGAAAATTCTAAACTATATGGATTTTTAAATTTAAGCACAGAATCTTCTTTTTTGCATAATATAAAATCTTCTGTTGTATCACGAGCTACACCAAGAACTGGCTCAATTATATATTTTATATCTATACTTTGTTTTTTGCTTTTTTCTTTATTTTCAATTTCAATATATTGTATTTTAATATTTTCATTTGGTGGAACAAATATATCCATTCTTTTATTTAAAGTTTCTGTATCTTCAAGAACAACTGTATAACCAAAACCATATCTTAAATTGTAATCTTTCTCATAAATGCCTTCAAATCTTTCGCCTGGTTCAAAGCTAACCCAGTCATTACACCATTCACTTATTTTATACTCTCTACTATTCTTGAAGTATGAATAAACAGTACCATAACTTGAAACAATTGTTCCAAATTGTTCATTTGCCATTACATTACACCAAGGAAGAGGTGTATTAGTATTTAGAATATGATATTCATCTTTTGTAGCATTAAAGCCACCATATGAATTAAAAGCAATATATTCATTATTTGAATTATTCTTCTTCATTAACTAAAGCCTCCTCCTTGTCTATAATCTCTTTTTCAAGAATTATACTTTCTTTATTACTTCCTTCAATTTCAGATGTTGTTAAGAAATCGTCAACATTTTGTATATATTTTTTAGCAAGGAAAGATAAAAGTTTAACTTCATTATCATCTAAAAATCTTACATTTAAAATAAATATGTTTCCTTTTGAATAGTCCATATATACTGCTCTATCAATTCTTGATTTTACAAAAGTATATAGTGGTCCATCTTTTTCTTGTTTCTCATTGATAAGTACAATAATATCTAAATCTATTTTTCTATTTTTTACATAGTCCATAAATTTAATAACTTCACTAATAATTCCAGCATCTTCAATTTTATCTATGTATATAAGAAGAATTGGTAAATCTCCTGATATAGAATACTTCCAAAGCATTGACTGGCTTAATGATGTATCCCAGAATTTTGATGTATCAACTGTTATTCTATTAAATAATACTTCTTTTAAAATATTATTATATATTTCTGCTTTACCAGCTTCAAGTTGCAAATATCTAGATGTAACACTATTTAATTCACCTGTTAATTTAAACTGGTTAACTAGAGTTTTATTATCTAAATTTATTACAGCATTAGATATTTTGTATTTACTATCACTAACACCTAAAACATAATAGAATTCTTGTCTTTCATATGCATCAAGTATAATTCTAGCTCTATATGAAAGCACTGGCCATAATGGATATCTATTAATTGTTTCGTTATATGCATTATCTATATCTTTAACTAATTTTTGTTTTTCTGTTTCCATTTCCTTTTCAAGGTCGATACCTATAAGTTTTGCATATACGAATAAATCTTCGTCATTTTCATTTTTCTTTCTTTTACTTGCAACTAGTATATCTAAATCTTCGTCATAATATGTTTCAATTTGCAAATTACTAAATGAAGGATGAACCACATTAGTCATATAATCTGTCATAGCCATTTCTATATATGTATTTATTATAATCTCTCTTCTAACATTTGAATTGTTATATATACTTACCTTCTTTATTTCCATATTATATTCAGGCGACATATACATTGTTGTTGTTGTTTCAAGTTCATTACTTTCAAGATATGTTTCAATTTTATTAAGTGAAGCATTAAATAGTGATTTTTTCATATCCTTATTAATACTATGTGTAAGATTTGTATCCATTACAGAAATTGTTTTACCTGTTACTTTATCTGTAAGATATATATAATTTCCACAGTTAGCTAAATTTGTATATCTTTGTTTGTTTATAATTTTATCTTTGTATTTTATAAACATATCTCCAGAATTTGTAACAATAGTTGAAAGATTTAAACCTTTTAACATTGCAATACAAGTTTCATCTTTAATTTCTGTATCAAGTTCTCTATCTTGAGATATATAATTTACAAATGTTGTATATTTTTGGATATTTTTCTGTTTGAATACATTTTCATTATCAATAGTAGATTTATTTATTGTTGCTCTTAGTTTTTCTCTTTCTTTAAGTAATATATCACAAGCTCTAATGTCAGGATTTTCGTGGAAACGTTCTTTAATAATTCCGTGATTTATATAATTATTAATTGATGCAAGTATCATACCTTGATGGTGAGCCATATATGTTTTTACGATTTCGAATTTTTCATTTTCTCCAATATGTTCTTTAGTATAATCAATTGCTTCATAGAAACCATAACTTGAATATGCCCCTATCTTTTTTAATCTTTTTATATTTTTATATACACTATATGGATCATATTCTATTGTTAGAAGTGAAGCATATGGAGATACTACTAAGTAATCATTAAGACCTCTTTTAAGTCCAAGCCAAGGAATTCCAAACTCTTGATATTGATAATTTAACTGATTATCCTTAACTGCAAATGCAGATTCAGATACTCCCCAAGGAACTTGGTTATCTCTTGCATATTTTAACTGACTAAATTTATTAAAGAATAATGATTGGTCAATTAGAGTATGTTCATATGATTTATTAAATATATATGGCATAAAGTATTCAAATGATGTTCCTGCCCAAGATATAAGCCCCTTATAGCCATCAACTTTAACTAGATTTCTTGAAAGAGCAAACCAATGCTTTGAAGTTACCTGCCTTCTTGCAATAGCAATTAGACTTGTTGTTCTACTTTCAGACATTAACATATCATAGTAACTATCAATTAGCTTTCCACTTTCCTGAGCATATCCTACGTGGAATAAGTTTCTTGAAGTATCATATAACTCACTAAAATCAGTATCATTAATAAGTTGTTCATTTAAATCATATAAATAATCAAGTACTGTATCATATTCTTCATTTTCTCTTTTACCATAAGAATTATTATCTTTAAGTTCATTTATAAACTGTCTTGCAACATAAAGGCAAGCTATAAAATTACCACTATCTACTGTTGAAACAAATCTAGGTCTTAATGGTTCAAGTGTTTTTATATTATACCAGTTATATAAATGTCCTTTCCATTTTTCTAGTTTTTCTAAAGTTCCATATACATTTTTTAATTTAGTAATTGTTTCTTCTTTTGATATGAATTTTAAATCATATGCAGTTATTATTGCAAGTATTCCCATACCAATATTTGTAGAAGAAGTTCTATTTGCTATTTTGTATCTTCTATTTTCTTGATAGTTATCTGTTGGCAAATAGTTATTTACTTGTGTCATCATACTATCAAAGAAAAACCAAGTTCTTTTTGCAACTTCAAGCACTTCTTCTTCCTCTTTATCGTCAAGTCTTTTCCTTCTTCCAAGTAAATGGTCTTTTCCAAGTAAATATGCAAGAAATGGTGCGAATAAAAATGTAAATGCAATTATATATTTAACATTAAAATGTAATGCAGGGTATGTATTTATTGTTGGTATAATGAAAAGTAAAGCTGCAAATATAACATTAACAAACATATTTATATAATAATAACTTAAAGTATTTTTTGCAGATTTTTCAAGCATTTCACCTGTTGTCCATTGAAGTAATTTTTTATGAGATATAAGCATCCTAAATAGTGAAAGTGTAAATGCACTTACACACATAAATGCTTTATATGGAATTGTGCAAAAGTTTAAACACATTGTAAGTAAGTCTGCCTGAAAACCGTGTATAATTGGTATATATTGTAAATCTTTACTATGTCTTACTTTACCAAATATAAGTCTATTAATTGTACCAAGTATTGTACCAAAATTTACTGTTAAAAATGATACAAGAATACTAATTAAAAATGTTCTCATATCTGTAAATGCAGATAGTATTATAGCAATAGTTGCCATTACATCTAAAAGTGGTCTTCTTATATTATCAAAAATTTTCCACTTAGAAAGTATTGACAATTTTGATTTTGGAGATAATAACCATTTAATAATTTGCATATCTCCTCTATACCATCTATGATTTCTTTTCATATATGATATATAGTTATTAGGGAAACCATCTTGAAGTTCAATATCACTTGCAAGGCCAGCTTTTAGGAAAGAGCCTTCAAGTAAATCGTGACTTAAAACTAAGTTTTCTGGTATTTCTTTACTTAGTAATTCATTAAATAGTTCAATATCATAAATTCCTTTTCCACAAAAAATAGCTTCCTCAAAACAGTCCTGGTAAACATCTGCAACCGCATTTGTATATATATCAAGTCCACCAAAGCCACCAAATATTTTAGAAAAAATACTTTTATTTGCAGATTCTATATCAAGTCCAACAGATGGCTGAATAAGTCCATATCCTTTTACAACTGTCTTTTTATCTTTTGAAAGTATTGGTTTATTAAGTGGATGTGCAATTATTGCTACCAAATCTTTTGCAGTATTTAAAGAAAGCATTGTATCTTCGTCAACAGTAATTGCATACCTTGCATTTACTATATCATCATATGTTAAATATACAATGTTATCTATTTCTTTTTTAGAAAGTTTACCTAAAATTATCTGGTTAAATTGTTGCAAGCCACCTCTTTTTCTTTCCCAACCCATATAGCAATTTTCACTTTTTGAGTATACACGTTTTCTGTACATAAAGTTAAACAAAACATGTTCAGAATTATACTTATTATTTAATTCATCAAGTTTTTCCTTTGCATAACTTACTATTTTATTATCAATGTCTATAACTTGTTTATCACTTGCCATACAGTCGCCAAGCAACATATAATACATATTTTCACTTCTATTTGCAAGATATGTTACTTCCATTTTATTTATCATTGCGTCAAGTTTTTCAATTGAAGAAATTATGGTTGGCATAACAACATATGTTGGATATTTTTTGTCAACTGTTTTTGCAAAATCAAATCTAGGAAGTATATTTGGCTTAACAAATTTTCTTAATAAATAATCTACTAGTTTAATTGTAATTTCAAGTGCAAATGAAAATACAATAACAAGAGATATAACATTAAGTATAATGTTATCAAAAAAAGCTATATATGGACTAATAAGTATTGTAACTAAAGAGGCAATAAATATTATACCTACAATATATAATGCAGGTTTAATCTTTTTAATTACATTATTATATACCATATCACTTAAATATGATTTACCAAGTTCCTTTTTTAATAGGTATTTTTCTTCTCCGATTAAGAAAAATCCGACATGTTTTTTATACTTGATAGAACATTCAACTGCTTTTTTTGCTACATACACTTCTGATAAATTATATTTTTTTGCAAGTTTTATAATATATTTCCTATACCTTGTTTTAGTTTTGTAATCACACTTTTTAAACTCATTAGTATAGTCACCTTTTAGAGTTTCATCTATTTTGTTTACCTTTTCAAATATTTCTCTAAAATTAATTCCTTGTAACTGTTTGAAAGCAAGAATTGCACGACCTATATAGTTAGTAGTTTTAGAAATTTCCATATGTTCTTTAATTATTGCTTCTTCAACAGTAAATCCAATTTTTTCCGCTTCTTCATTTAATCTTTTATAATAATTTTCTCTTTTTTTACCTAATTGCTTGACTCTATATGCCATATATTCAACAAAAGCAGTATTAGTAGATTTAATTTTTGAAAAGTCACTCATATTATCTTTTAAGTTTCTAAAGTATCTAAATTCGTTATATAATTCTTTAAATACAGTATCTTTTCCTTCATCTGCTTCAAGCATTTTTTCTACTTCAATCTTTTTAAGTTGTGAATTTGAAATATTTAAACATATTCTTGAAATAAACTTTAAAAGAGACATTTGTAGCATTAATATAAACAAATCTAATTCTTCAGAAGTAAGATATGATAGCTTTTGATGTTCTTTTAAGCAATTAAGTATTATATTTTGGTCAATATATCCTTTATTTTCCTCAACTAGTTCATAAGCTAAAAAGAAAATACTTATATATTTATCTCCTTCACTTGTTTTTATAATAGGAAGTCTTTTGTTTTTTAAACCACGTTTACTATCTTTTATCTTTTGGTATTCTTCCTCAATTATATACATATTATCAAGTAACCATTGTCCTGCTGAATGTATACTTATCTTTTTTTCATATGATTTTTCCAATAATTTATATGTATCACTAATATTATTATAGTGAAATTCTGCATCTCTAAATAATTCATTTAGTGCATTTTTCATATACTGTTCAACCCCAATCTTCGTTTTAAATAAAGTTCCAAATAAATTATATAATAAAGTTTAAAATATTGCAAGAAATAAACGTGTAAAATCTATAAACAAATTTAAAAAAAGACCGACTACTTTTAAAATAGTTAGTCAGTTCTTTTTTTATTTATTCTTGTTTGTTCTAAATCTTTGTGTTGGGTCTAAAATTTTCTTTCTAATACGTATATTTAAAGGTGTTATTTCAACTAGTTCATCATCTGATATAAACTCAATTGCTTGTTCAAGTGACATTATTTTAGGTGGTACAAGTTTTAGTGCGTCATCACTTCCTGAAGCTCTTGTATTAGTTAAATGTTTTTCTTTACATACATTTATTGTCAAATCATCACTTCTTGAGTTTTCTCCAACAACCATACCAATATATACTTCAGTTCCTGGTGTTATGAAAAGAGTAGACCTTTCTTGTGCATTAAAAAGTCCATAAGTTGTTGCTTTCCCATTTTCAAAAGCTACAACTGTTCCTCTTGTTCTTGTCATTACTTCACCCTTATCTTTTTCATAACCAGCAAAAGTATGATTCATTATGCCGTTTCCTTTTGTATCAGTCATAAATTCTCCTCTATAACCAATTAGTCCACGAGCTGGAATTGTAAATTCAAGCCTAGAGTATCCTGCTTGTGAAGTTGATGGTGCCATATTTGTCATTTCACCTTTTCTGTTTCCAATTTTTTCCATAACAACACCAACATATTCGTCAGGAACATCTATTACAAGATTTTCCATTGGTTCGCATTTAACTCCATCTATCATTTTATATATAACAGTTGGACGAGATACTAGTAATTCATACCCTTCTCTTCTCATATTTTCTATTAGAATTGATAAATGTAATTCTCCTCTTCCTGATACTTTAAAGCTATCAGCTGAGTCTGTTTCTTCAACTCTTAAAGATACATTTGTTTCAAGTTCCTTAAATAATCTATCTCTTAAATGTCTTGATGTGATAAACTTACCTTCTTTTCCTGCAAAAGGTCCATTATTTACACTAAAAGTCATAGATACAGTTGGCTCATCTATATCAACAAAGTCTACTTTTTCAGGTGTATTTACATCAGCAATTGTTTCACCTATATTAATTCCCTCAACACCTGTTACTGCAACTATATCACCACAGTATGCTTCTTCTACTTCAACTCTATTAAGTCCAGAATAAGTATATAACTTTCCAATTTTTATATTTTTTATACTTCCATCACTTTTACATAGTGCTACTTGGTCACTTGCTTTAATTGTTCCTCTTTCAATTCTTCCTATACCAATTCTTCCAGTATAATCACTATAATCAATACTTGTAACTAAAAGTTGTAGAGGCTCATCTTTTGAACCTGCAGGCTCTGGTACTGTATTTATAATTGTTTCAAATAATGGTTTCATATCTTTGCTTTCATCATTTAAATCAAGTTTTGCATAACCATCTTTTCCAGAAGCATATACAACTTTAAAATCAAGTTGTTCGTCTGAGGCATTTAAGTCCATAAATAATTCTAAAACTTCGTCAACAACTTCTTTTGGTCTAGCACCCGGTCTATCAATTTTATTTACAACTACAATTGGTATAAGGTTTAATTCTAAAGCTTTATTTAAAACAAATCTTGTTTGTGGCATAGGCCCGTCAAAAGCATCAACAAGAAGTATAACTGCATCAACCATTTTAAGTACACGTTCTACTTCTCCACCAAAATCTGCGTGTCCTGGTGTATCAACTATGTTTATTTTTATACCATTATACATTACTGCAGTATTTTTAGATAATATTGTTATTCCTCTTTCTCTTTCAATATCATTAGAGTCCATAACACGTTCATTTACTTGCTCATTATCTCTAAATGTACCACTTTGTTTAAGAAGTGCATCTACCAAAGTTGTTTTACCGTGGTCAACGTGAGCAATAATTGCAACATTTCTTAAGTTTTTCATATAAATTTCTTCCTTCCATAAAATATTTAAAGCTTATGTAGATTACATAATTATTACGATTTATATACCATATTATTATACCATTTTTTAGTTATAGTTGTCAACTATTTTACAGAAGTTTTCATAAGCATTTAGTTAAACTTTTCATAAATTTATATATTAATTTTTCCTATTTTTAGTTTATTTAATAAAAATACAAAATATTACAAAAATAAAGAGGCAAAATTAATTACCTCTTTACTTTACAATTTAATTATTATTTAACTTAGTAAACTCAAATGTATATTTTGAGTATTGGTATACTCTAAAACCTTTCAAAATTATTTCAATTTTAGAGTTTTTTGTTACTCCATTACACAAATAACAAGTTTCTTCTCCATTATCTATATCTATTGCACATATTTTTTCTAAGTCGGGATAAAAAAGCTTTTTGTTAAAATATATAGCATTAGAAAGATAAATGTCCTTTCTTAAGTTAGTTATTTTTGAAAGAAAATCTGTACAAGTTACTTCATTACAAGTTTTGTCACTCATAGATAACAAAAATGCCTTACAAGTTTTTGGTTCAACAACAAGCCATTTTTGAGTTATTAAATCTGCAAAAATATATGGTGTTGTATGTTTACCAAAATTTTTAATTACAGTTTCTATTGCATAAACATATGAAAATATAACTGATAAATCATTATGACCGTTAATAGAAGAGATATTTAAAACCAAATTATCTGGGTATGTTACATTGCCATCACATTGCAAGTCAATATCCTTTAAGAATATTTGTTTTTCTTCTCTTTGAGCAGATAAGATATTTAACTTGCCATCAGGTGTTAAATAGCAACATAAAAAGACATTTGTAAATGGAATTGCAAGCCCAGCTTTTGGATAGATTACTTTTCTTTTCAAAATTTCATCTTTATCTACTTCTAAATTATTAATAAACGGCTTTACTGAAAAGTACAGTTTATTTTCACATATTTTAATTATAAAATTATTGTTACACTCATAAAAAGAAGTTGCGTCTTCTAAATATTTTTTAGGTATACCTTTTTTTGAAAACTTACTTGGAATATTAGCTAAGTTACACTTCAATTTAGAAAAAGCATTTAATACAACGTTTTTTGTATCAGAGATTTCATCATCATTATCCTCTGTATCAGGATTTTTCTTCTCTTCTTTTTCTACTGGTATCTCAATATCTTCTAATTTGCTAATATAGTTTATTTTAGTATTATAAAGTCTAAAATATTCATTAACTAAGTATTTGCCAATATTAAAACGTTTATCTTTTTCAAAAATGTCGAGAAAGGCATTTACAAGCTCATCAGACATCCAGCTCCAATCTTCAATAATTGGAGGTACGATAACATCATAATCACCAAGTACAGAGATTCTTGAAACCATTCTTTCTCTTTGTTTTAACACTCTACCATTTTCATCCTTATATACACCATTAAATGGATGCAAAAAAGTCAAAACGTAAAATGCCATTATAGCAAGAGAATAATAATCTCCTTCAAAAGAAGATACACAATATCCATAACCTTCTCTACTTGTATCTGCTACAACAGACAGTGGGTCTAAGAAAGGCTCCGTATAAACAGTATACTGACCCGGTTTTATATTCGCACTATCTAAGTCAATAACAGATACTTCTTTTGTAGATAGATTAAATAGAACGTTATTATGGCTTACATCACCAATATAAATACCATTTATATGGCAAAATTCAATTGCACTACAAAGATAAATAAGTATCTCTAACTTATCTTTAAGAGTTATATTATACTTTTCAACTTTAGAACGGTCTGTAAGTATTCTAAAAGGCTTACTATTTGTAATTTCCTCAATAACAGGACCACAAAATTCGTCAGTTTCATCATCAAGAATTAGTCCAACTGTTTTAGGAATTTTAAAGTTGTACATTGAAGTATCTTGAGGATTAATTTTAGTAATTAATGTACTAATTACTCTTTTTTTATTTTCAAAGTTTTGTAAGTTCCTTGAAGATTCCTCATTATCATTTTCTCTGTAAATTTTACCCAAGAAACCATTTTCTAAATCGTAAATAATTGCTTCACGCCCATCTTCAGAAAATATGGGTTTCTTTTCTACTACACTTCTTTTATATCCTTCTACTTTATATCCACACAAAGGACATTTTCCATATATTGTAGGAGAATAATAAATGTTATGGAAAATACAAAACTTATTTGTAGAATTTATATATTCTCCTAGAATAGCTATAGCATTTTCAAAATTTTCACAAATAATGTAAGTACTAAACAACTTTATACGTTCTTTATCAAAACCAATTGCAAGTTCAAAATATTTCTTAAGAAATGTCTTTACATTTGGAGTTATAACACTACCTTCTTCTTTTGTAAGATAAATAATTTCATTAACATAAACTTTAAAAGAAGTAGAAAATGAAATAAGCTCTTCAACGTCAAAACCTTTAATAAGAGATAAATGATTTACTTTTAGCTTAATTAAAAACTTTACAAAACCACGAATACACTTTAAAATTTCTAAATTGCTAAGTGTATCAATATCAAGTAGTTTTCTTGATTTACTTTCATAAGAAAGATAACCAATACTTTCTTTGTCTGAGCCAAAGTCAAATACGTTTTTATAAACGATATTTTTTAAGTTTATACCTTTCAAATTTCTTGCAAAGTTTACAAAATCAACTTCATTTTTACTCTTTACATTAAGACATTTAAATTGCAAACCGTTTACAATATCAATACTATAAAGATATGTGGTAAATAAATCGTTTGAAGAAATCCCTTCGTACTTCTTTGTAAATCCCCTTTTATTTACAAAGAAGTCATCTTTAAGAAAAGCTGGCGAAGGGGTAAAACTTGTAAGAGTTCCGACATCATTACGAAGTTTTGCTAAAAAATCATATATGCGTTTTGTTTCTTTGCACATAACACTACTTCCAGCATACGGAATACCAACTCTAACATCCCTTACATCAAAATTTGCAAGTTTGTATAATTTATTTATAGCTTTAACATAGGTATTCATAATTTTATAACAAATTTCTTTTTCTTTATCTTCCTTATCTTCTATATAGTTAATCAATACATTTTGGTTTAAGTAGTTATCATTGTAAACACAGTTTGATATAATTCTTCTTAAATTTACATACGGTTTAAGTGTTTTGCTAAAACAAATTGAATTAATATCAATGTATACCATATACTTCATTGAGTGATTAATTATTTGTAATAGTAACATGATTATATCAAATATTGCTCTTACACGGTCTTCATATTTAAGTTTTGCAATTAATTTATCAACATCTGATAAATACACATAATTTTTATAGCTTCTCGAAGGAAATTTTAGACCATAAATCTCAAAATCATCAGATACTTTTACAGTTGAATAATAAACTATATTTTCAGGTGCACAAATTACAGAAAGCTTATAATTTGAACCACTAGATATTTTAGATGCATACCTTTTTATTGAGCTTATATGCTTAAGTAATGAAGAAACTTCATCATAAGCAAGTCTATTTGTTTTTAAGATATTTACATCATTTGTTGGTAAATCATCAACAAATACAGGTGGTAATTTTCTCGGAGAAACTACATATTTTGAATAAAAATTTAACCCATATATTGAATAATCTGCCAAAGTATTTTTAATAGCCCTAAAAAAGTAAAATTTATCAAAATCGCCACCAGTTATATAGCTCTCATAGTATTTTATAAAATAAGGTGACATTGAATATACATAATACTTACCTTCTATATACTCAATTTTCCCCTCTTTAATATTATAACTAACAAGTTGATTAAAAAAGCTAATAAAGCTTTTTACTATAAAATCAATAAATTCTTCAGAAAGCTTATTATTAGACTCTTTTTTTACAATTTCCATATTTTCAATATTTCTAAAAATTAAACTATTATTTGGAATATCAACTATAATATCATCAAGTGTTAATTCCTTGTTAAAGTTTAGTACACCAACTCCATCAATTAAATTATATAAATCCTTTGAGTAAAATTCAAGAATCTTACTATAAAGCTCTTTAAAAGTTTTTAACATATTGCTACAATTTATATACTTTGAAAGTGGAACTATATCTTCACTAGAATCACCAGTAAAAACACCGTAATCTTCAATCATAAAACCAATTGGATGTTCTTGTCCATCTTGATATATAAGTTTAAATATTTTGTAGTCATTATCAAACCTACTACTAGAATACAATTTCATAAAATTCTTTAAAAAACAACAAAGAACTTTCATATTACTTAGTGATTCTTCATCATCTTTTTTATAAATTATATAACTTGTTCCCTTATAGGTTATAACATCATACAAGCATGTCGAATATTTTACATCACCATTTTTAATAATCGCTCTATATGTATCTTCAGTAACATATGAAAGCACGTCACTTGCATAAGGAGATACTAAAAGCCGTTTCCGATTGTATACATTATTTCCAAATATCGCTAAGTTTTCAAATTCTTCAGTTACTACCTTAGCAAAATATGCTAAATCAACATTTTCATTTAACTTAAAAACTCTTTTATATAAATCAATAAACTGGGTAGATAAGTAATGAAAACATTCGTCTTCTAATACTTTACTATAGTAGTATTCACCAAAATTTTGAGTTGAAAAGTCACAAAAGTGCAGTTTAGTTGCGACATACTTTAAATAGCATTTTAAATTAAATGAATAATTTAACTTTTTATTTTCATTCAAAACCTTCAACTCATGTATATTATTCATTGTAAGATATGGTATACCAGCTACATCATTAATTTCACTTGTTTCCACAATTTCATTAAAAAATGGGGCTTCTGAGATTAAAATACCATTTGAAGATAAAAATACTATAAAATTTAAAAGTGCCATTAGATATTTGTATACGTTGTTTTCTTTAAAAGTCTCAATGTTGGTACCAGAATTAAATCTTAACTCTAAATGCTTGAAGTTACGAATTTTAACGACATTATTCCGACGTAATATTCCTAAATTTATATAGCGTTCATAGCCTATTTTTATTGAGTCAAGATTTTCTTGTTTTTCTGGAATTTCATATCCAATAATTGCTTTTTTAGAATCATTATCCTCGTAAATACATACAAGTTTAGCTACATTAAATTTAATAAGAGACGAATCATCATATGATTTTAAAATCTGAATAATTTTTTCAAAATTTTCTTTATCTGTTATTGGATTTTTAGGAATAACAATCTTACGAAAAGTCCCTAAATCATAGTAATAATTTACTGCAGAACCATTTGGAGATTTAACATCATTATTTTGTAAATTCGCAGATAAAAATCTCGATTTAAGTCCCAAAGAAAAATTTTTTATACCAGCTTTTATGTTCATAAAATCTGCCTCCTTATCTTAAACGTTTGAAAATAAATCGATTCCTTCAATCATACTCTTAGAACATTGTTTAATAGTATCAAACATATCCGTTAAACCTTTGCTATCTCTTTTGAATTTATGGATATGTTCATATCCAAGACTTAAAATCTCCTTGTTTCTGTGGCCAAAAAGAAGTAAGTGTGTCTCAACATTATTTTGTTTTAAATACCTTATTGCATTTTGTGCCTCGTTTAGATAGTAGCCACTTTCTTTGCTACCTTCATCTTTACCATCAGTTATAGTAAAGAAAATTGTTTTTAAGTTATATCCACTATTTTGAGCTTTTTTTATATAACCTTCATTAGGAAAAAGCAAACTTTCAGTTATTCTACAAATAGAATAATAAAGAATACTTTTCCCACCAGTTATATAGCTTGAAGAAAAATCACTTGGCTTGCAAACATCTTTTTCTTCATAATTACCTGAAAAATCAGCTCTAAGTATTAATACAACTGAACTATCTTCTATACCGTTTAAAAAGCCTTTAATGTCCTCAAACTCACTTGATACCTGTTCTTCCCATTTTTTCATTGATGATGACTTATCAATCAAAAAAACAAGCAACGTTGTATTGTCCGATTTTACAACTTGGTCGTAATTTAGTAACATTTCAATTCCTCCCATTTTTACATTAAATTATTTTTGTAATAAAACAGATTTTACAGGCTAATTATATCAAAATATTATGTAAAAGTCAATAATTATGTTAATTATAAATATATATAATATCAAATAATTACTAATTATTCAAAAAATAAAAGACTAAGAAATTATTCTTAATCTTTTATTTTTATACTAGTTAGAAATTCTCAAGCCAATTGTCAACATTTACAATTTCCATCTTGCTTTGACTGATAGTTGTTTGAGTTATAGCATCCATTATTTGAACCAAAGCATCTTCGCTATTTTCTGGATCATATATCGAAGTAAAGCCGAGCTTTCTTGGAATGCTTCCATTACGTCCACCAAAATCGATAAAAATCATTGTGATGTCATTTTCAAGTGCCTCTGTCACACTATTCATTGCATCATCAAAATCATATCCAGAACCTTCTTCATCAAGACAATGCTCCCCATCTGAAAAATAGATGTTAAAAAGTGTAGGTGTATACCCTTGTTCAATTAGGGACTTTTTGGTTTGAATTGAAGAGTTTACAGAAGAAACAATTGCTCCATAAAGATCTGTCCAACCGTTTGCAGTATAATTTGTTGAAATATTCCTTATGTTAAGGTATTTGCTATCGTTGTAATAATCTGCAAAATCAACCCTCGAAACAAAAATCCGTGATGCTTCTTCAGATGAAGAAATCTTTCTTTTGTATTCTTCAAGACATTCTCTCATAATTGATTCGTAACTATGCATTGAACTTGAACAGTCAAGTACTAATTTATAGAAATGCCCATCCATTGTACTTGGTGTTTCAAATAGGGTATCATCCCCTTTAACACTGAATTCTTTCATCTTTTTTAAAACTGACATTTTAAATCCTCCATTCATTTTTGTTTTTTATTCGTCGTCATTATTTAAAAAATTTAAAAGTTCTTCTTGCTTATTTTTCAAAGCTAAAGTATCAAAGCTTTTTTCAGCTTCTACAATCAAATCTTCAATACTAAAAAGTACAATAAAAAAATCACCATTACTTAAAAAAGCTACTAAATTAGATATGTTCATTGTTTTAATCTTACTAAATTTTTCTCGTAACTCATCATAATATGTAGATTTTTTCAAACCTTCAATTTGTTCCTCTAGATTATTTAAATCGTGCATAAGAGGTACTAAATATTCAGATTTAAAATCCTCTTGATAGTTATACGACAAGTTATGAACTTTAGAATATCTAATTGTACACTTTTCCAAAATATAGAAAAGTGTTGTGTATATATCTTTTAAGTTATTTGTATTAATTAAGTCATTAATTGAACTTTTAGAGAGTGTTTCTTCACCAAATACCCTTATTAAAATTTCTGAGATTTTTGATCTTGCCTGTGAAATACACTCCCTAAAACTTCCTTTATACTTTCCACGAATATACTGATTATAATACTTAGATATTTCAGTATACAACTTAGTAAATCTATCTAAAAGAATTTTAGATAATGCTTCAAAGGTTATAAAATCATCAATCTCAGCCTGAACTTTTCTAATTTTGTCAAGTAGTTCCTTGTTATATAATGGATTACAAGTAAAAACTAACTCATTACTTGTCATTGCTTTTACATATGCTTCATACTCTTGCTTACACTCTTTTTCAAGTTTATCAAGTTTTAAATTGAATTCTACGAACTCATTAGGACTTACAATTTCAATTCTTGAAAGTTTAGTTCTAAGAGAGTTAATATCGTCAATTAAAGTATTGCTTGCAACAAAAGGAAAATCAACTTTACTACCTTCCTCTTTAGAAGTACTTTCTGCCTCTTTAACAGCTTCTTCATCATTTTGTTCATTAGATGTAGATTGATTTTTAAAAGAAAAATTAAAACTATCTTTTTTACTCAAAAGTTTCTCAAGAATCATTTTGTATAAATAGTTTAATTTATCTAGTAACTTCACATATTTTCTCTCCCCTCTTATGAGTAATTTTCATACTCAAGTTCAATACTATCTGCACCAAGCATAGCTAAAACTTCAACGTTTTCTTTATCAAGTACGTAAAATGTTAAGTTTATATCTCTTCCTTTAAAAGATTTAATGCAGCTTTGAGCAATACTTATTGAAGAGGAAGTTATATCATATAACATATCTTTACCGTTACAAACAACACATATATTTTTTACCTTTGGAATAAAATAATCTCTACTTAACCTAAAAGTTGTAAAATATCTTCTAGAAATTGGTGTATGAATACCACTATCTAGCATCTTTAAGCAAGATTCCTTTTCCTTAATGGCGACCTCTAAGCAGCGGTCTAAATAATTCTTTTTCTCAATTTCAAATTCTTTAGCTGTAATACAATTAGGCAGTTCAATATTTAAAGACTTTTCGTCAATCATTTTAATTAAATCAGCAATATTTAGACTTTGACTTGGAAAATCGCCACTATAAAAAGCCTTTTGTATTTCAGAAATATATTCTTCTGTTTCAGAAATTTTACTTACTTCAAGAATAGCAGTTGCCGAAAGCAATGTGTCATTTCTAAAAAAGAAACAATAATCACTTGTTAAATTTTTAGGTAATAATTTTTCTGCAACCCTCAAAAATTCTTCCTCAGTTATCCGTATATCAAAAACAAATATGGTAACAGTTTTTGTAAGTTGGGTTCTGTAGTTGTTTGGAAAAACGAAAGGTGCATAATATGGATAGTATTTATCATTTTTAAGTAATTCCCTTTCTTTTTTTTCGTCTACATAAACAACAGTTGCCGAGTTTTTGGAATTATTATCCCAATAGTCTCCTTGATATGGATAAGGATAAGAGCCTCCGTAATTTACTTGCTGCTTATTTACTGGAGGTTCATAATCAACAAAGCCATCAACGATTTCTTTTAAAATTTTAGTTACCTTTTTACCCATTTTGATTACCTCCTAAAAGTAAAATTGTAGTATCGTCACAAAGATAATTTTTAAAAGACTTTATATAATTGTTTAATCTAGTATTTGCTTTATCTTCACTTAAGAAGTCAGAATTAGAAAGATAAAATTCTAGCTTTTCTTTCCCTTCTTTTCCTATACCATTAATTTTTTTTACAAAAGGATCAATACCATCGCTGGCAATACCTACAGCTTTAAAATATTCTTTCTTAAAGACATATTTTTTAAACTTAAGTTTAGGCTTGTCACTCATACAATAGTTGTATACAAGATAAGGTGGTTTGTTATGGTCATACGAAAAATGTATATACGAAAACATTCCACGTTTGTTTTGAGTAATTATATACCCGTCACCAAGTATATATACAATAAAATCGTCCTTTGTTTCAAAACAAGAAAGTAACGTAAAAAAGAGATTGTTTACAAGTAAATCAGTTGTATAGTTTCCGTCATTACAAATTTGCTTGTTATACTTTTGAAGCAAGCTTATTAACATCTCCATTATATAGGTTATGTTTTCTTCAAATTTTTCTTCCTCATTACAAGTAGGAATTCCACCAAAAAGTTGAAGAATAAGCCTTGTACCAACTTCGCTATATTTACTTCTACTGCAACCATCTGCTAACACACCAAAATTTTTGCCTGTTAAACAGAAATCTTGATTTGCATTGTGCTCTTTTCCTATAACTGATGCATACATATAGTTCACTCCATTCCGTAACAATTTTACCACTCAAGTTTGTTTCCACTACCAGTTTTCTTGGTGGAAGTAGAAGTTTTTAGTCTGTCATATACAGTTTCTTCATCGTCAGCTTCTCCCTCACCAAGTAATGTAGCATTAAACTTACTTGATTTTTCAATAGCCTTTGCACGTCCGTGTTGTTCACTTTCTGCTTCTCTTACGCATTTTTCAAACATTTCCTTACCTTCGTTAAATGCTTTTACTAAAACGTCAATGCACTGATTAACAACTTCTGCATCAACGTCACCCTTAGTAAGCAAACCAACAATGTCAACAAAATTTGCCGCATGTGTATTTGCATTTTCAATCATAAGATTTTTGTTAAGCTCATTAAGCCCTTTGTAGCCATCAACCATTGAACGAACCTTTTCAGCAAAAATAGCATTTCTTGCATTTTGACTGAAAATATTAAGGATTGTATCTTTAGCTGTGGTATACAAAAATTCCATTGCATTAAGCTCACCTATTGTTGAGTTAATGAAGTTAGAAGAAAGATAAGTCGACTCTCTTTCCTCATCACGTTTTTTAAGTACAAGACTCATAATATTTAGTCCATTTTTTATATCTTGAAATCTAAATAATTCATCCGTACTTAAAGCCACTGAATCTCCGTTTTCTTTCAACTGTTCTGCCTCTTCTTTAAAATGTTCCATAGCTATCAAACCCGCAATAATGTAGTCAGTAAGACTATCAATTGTCTCCTTATCCATTAAAGAAAGTTCTTTAGCTCTAGTATTTAAATTTTTGCACATACTTGCTTGTTTATCCAAAGCAAGACCTAATTCTTCAAGAATTTCAGCAGAATTTTTCGCCTTTAAACTCATATCCTCTTTTTCCTTGTTACCAATAAACAAAGAAATCATTTTTTGGATAAAATTCTTTTCCTTTTGAACAATTTGCAGCTGACTAATTTCATCCTTCGACTTTGCAGAAAGTTCTGCAATTCGTTTAACCAGTTCTTCATCCTCTTTTTCTCCTGCCATTTCCTTCAAAAAATCCATATTTGCATTAGTGGATTTAACCGAAACATTTGAAGCATAGGCCATAACCTTATCCGTTGATGTAACATCAATTTGCTCTGCAAGAGCTAAAACAGCTTCCCGTCTTTCGACTGGTAAAAGCCCGGCAGACTTTGCAGTAAGCATTGGCAGTGATGGAACATCACTTTCATTTACTTCCACTATACTTGTTGTTTCTTCCGTCAATTCTTCCACCGTGTTTACGTTTTTCTCTTCAACCATTTTCAAATCCTCCTTGTAATTTTTAATTAACTTCCTTACTATAGAAAGTATAGATATAATTATGTAAAGACATTATATCATTTTATGTCCACAAAGTCAATATTTATACTGTATTTTTACACAAATCTAAATTCTCAAACAAAAAATAGTGGTCTAAAATTTAGACCACTATTTTAATAATAAAATTAATTAAAAATAACAAATTAAATTAACAAGATGCTACATTTGCACAATTGCAATTTTGATAAATTTTATCTAAGTCAGATTTAACCAAAATACAATTTTTTACTAAGGCATTTGCAACTACATTCAAAAATTCTGAGTTATCAGCAAGTATTTCTTTTGCTCGTTTATATTGCTCAGCCAAAATTTGATTAATCTTAGAATTAATCATATTAATACATTCATTACTCGAATCAAGAATATTACTTTCAGCTCCATAAGAAGCAATACCAATATCTTTATCCATACCAAAAACTGAGATATAATTTTTAGCAATACTTGTTGCTTGTTCAAGATCATTTGTTGGACCAGTTGTCACAATACCAAATCTCATCTCTTCAATTGCCTTTCCAGCTAACAAAGTTGCAATTTCGTCAAGACAATACTTGCTATCAAAATTTACAAAAAAATCATTTTTTTCAGTTACATTAACACCTAAATACGTTGATGTAGGTAAAATTGATATTGCTATTACATCATCTTTTTTTATAGAGCTAGTCATTTTAGCAACAACATAATGTGCTGCTTCGTGGTATGCAATTTGCAAAACATCTTCTTTAGCCATACCATTAAATAGCTCTATACTATTTAAAAATACTTGTTTTACGTGTTGTTTTGTAACTTTGTCACTACCAGCAAGTTTTGCAACTACCATAGCTCTATCACATAAATCAAGTGTTTTATCAGGATTAGACGAATCAATGTTAAAACACGAAGAAGCAGTTATAATAAACTTCAAAACACCATTTGCAAGACTTACATTATGGAATTTTTTAAGTGCTTCAACTTTTTTACTTATCATTTGTTCTACTTTGTCATATTTAGGTTCTTTAACTTCAATTACTTCAAACCTTCTTTTATATGCTTTATCTGACTCAATAAAGTATTTATATTCTTCAAAAGTTGTTGTACCAATTACAATTGTATCATCTCTTGAAAGAATTGGTTTTAAAGCACCACTTAAATCACTTGTTCCTCCTTCAGATGTACCAGCACCTCTAGTTCTATGTATTTCATCAATAAAGAGAATTACATTATGAGTCATATTGATAAACTCTTTAAAAAGAACGATTTTTTCTTCAAACTCGCCTCTATATTTAGTACCTGCAACAAGAGAGTCAATATCAAAGTTTACAACTAAATAATTTTCAAATTCTTTAGGGCACTCCTTATTTACAATTTGTTGAGTAAGAGCTTCAACAATTGCTGTTTTACCAACACCTGGCTTACCAACAAGAATCGAATTTCGTTTAGTTTTCTTTGAAATAATACTCCAAAGTTGTGCAATCTCTTTATCTCTACAAAGAATTTCGCATTTTTGACCTTTTTTATATTTATTATTTAAGACTTCACAACAATTCTCAAGTGCAGAAGGTATAAGCAGTGAATTTTTACTGCCACCTTTAGTTTTAAAGATATTTGAATTATTTTCAATATACCTTATAAAATCGTCAATTGTAACATTATTCATTACATCATCAATTATCATCTTCATAAGCTTATATGCACTTGATTCTGGTATTTTAAGAAGATAATAAATGATAGGGTCAATCACTAAAACTTTAGAATTAGTTTTTTTGCACTGAACAGAGGCTTTTTCTAATGCCTCATAAAGTGAAACTGAAAACTTTATTGTAATATCTGTTAAATACTCTTGTTCCTTTAACATCTCAGTTTGTTCATTTATTACGTCTTCTACGTATTTTTCAACGTTTTCTTTAATTATTGCTTTAGCATCAATAAACTTGCCATCACCATTTTCGTCACTTGCACCCGAATCATTTTCTTCGTCACTTTCATTAGCTTCTTCTTCGTTTTCGTCTGAATTTTCTTCTTCTTCATCACCAAAAAAGTAATCACAAAATTCGTCATCAAATACACTTGCAAAAACAGAAGGATTGGTTACGATAGTGTTAATTATATCCGAAGCGTCAAGTGCTAACCCATTCTCAATGAAAAACTTTTCAATTACTGTTTCCTTTTGTGCTATTGCCCCAATAAGGAAGTAAGCCGACCGTATAGCTTGATCTTCAAATTTAGTTTGCAAAATAGTTGCTTGTTGCAAAGCATTTCTAACAACTGAACTAACCGGAATGTTAGTATAATCTGTAAATTTTTTCATTAAAGACTCCTCCTTTAATATAAGTAAGTATAATATATTATTTAAACAAATTATACCTTCCGAATTTCGAATTGTCAATAAAAATGAAAAAATACCACAATTTTTATCAAAAAGTGGCATTATTAAAATAAATAACGATATATTTTATCTTTCCAATAATTATACAATTTTTCAAAACTATAACAAGCATTTGTTGGAGAAGTTGATGGCAAGACCTCACATTCAATTTTAATATTTTCTTTATTATACTTACAAAATAATTCATAAGCTTTTTTACCATTAAAAAAGATTTTTCTAATATTACTTTTATCTATAATGTATTTTAATTCATTAACTTCAACGTTTTTTATATTACTATCAAGTGAGCCCTCTATATCACATTTTTTTATAACATCATATATCGCTATGTTATTTTTAAGTAACATTTCTTTTTTTTGTGATATAGTTTCAATATTATTCTCATTTAAAATTTTAGACATAAGTTTCCAAAATCTATTTTGTGGATGAGCATAATAGAAATTATTTTCTCTTGATTTAACAGACGGAAAACTTCCAAGTATTAAAATTTTACTATTTTTATCATAAATTGGTTTAAATGTATGTTCTAACATAAAATACTACCTATTATTCAATATAATTCTCTTTGTCTTCAATATTCTTTTGTAAATTTGGTTCTTCATTACTTTTTATATTCTCTATTTCCTCATTACTTTTTACCATACCTTGTAAATCCTTACTAAAATCTGAAGTGTCAGCTATAACATTTTCATTACTATTGCTTAAATTAGATAAATCATTATTAGGTGGATTAAGCATTTTTGTATTTTTATTCCTAGTAAACATATCTTTAAATTTAGAAAATACTTTTAGGAAAGTTTCTTTTACCTCAACTGGATAAGATTTTAATGAATTTAATTTAGTATTATTAGTTAATTTGTGCAAATTTAGTTTATCTACTAATTCTTGTGAAGGTACATACTCTCCTTTTTCTATTTCTTCTTCTGTTTTTTCTCTTGAAATAATATTTCCTTTTTCATCTAAATCAAGTACCATTTGCACTTTTGTAGCACAACTATTATTTAGTTCATACTTACCTTTATATACAATTGCGTCATCATTAAATGAACGTTGTTTAAAGTTTGACAAAATTTCTCTTGCTTTCTCAGTTGGTACTTCGTTATTTTGTGCGTCCTTTTTTAAGTCTATTTTTACTGCACTAAATTCATAACTTGTTGAACTACTTGAAACGTTTCTAAGTAAATCGTTATATGAAGGCTTTCCTGCAAAGAAAAAACATTTTTTACTACCCATTGAAATAAAATTACTACTTGGTTTTATATACCCACTTTCTAAAATTTTATCTGCATTTTCTGGAGTAGTTACGTGGTATAATCCATTATTAATAATTTCATTATTCATTTTTTCATCAACTTTTGTATAAATCATTTTAGTTGCAAGAATACCAGAATTTATAGCAATAAAAGTTCCTAATATCATTTGTTTTCACCCTTTTCATCATTTAAATCGTAACACTTTTTTAGTAATTCCTTTGAAAAATCTTCAATTTTTTTCTTATCACTTGCTATTTCCTTGGTAACATATACAGGGTCGCCATATATAATTTTTACTTTTGAAAATACTTTAGCATTTTTAGTAATGTATACAGGTACAATTGGTACATTTGCTTTATATGCAATATATGCAGGTCCTACCTTAGCATTTCCCATTTCTCTATCTTTACCAATTCTTTCACCTTCAGGAAATACGAGTAACTTTCTTTTATCTACTCCTTTAAATAGATTAATAGCATGAATTAAACTTCTTACGTCGTGTTCTCCTCTTTTAATTGGAAAAACACCAAGATATTTATATATACTTGCAATAACTTTATTTCTAAATAGCTCAGCTTTTGCCATAATGCAAATCTTTTTAGTCCTTGAATAAATCCAAGCTGGTTCAAAATAATTTGAGTGATTTGGACATATAAGGCACTTATCTAATTTTTCTTCATTTTCTTTATTTATAAACTTTACTCTATAAAAAATATTACAAAAAAGTATTCTAATTATCCATTTAACAAGTAATTTCATTTATAACGTTACCCTTTCTTTTAATAAATTAATTACAAATTCTACAGTTTCTGATTTTGACAAATTAGTAGTATCAACCTCTATTGCATCTTCTACTTTTATTAATGGAGATTCTTTTCTTGTGCTATCTTGCAAATCCCTTTTTTGAAGAGATGCCTTTATTTCTTCAATACTTAAAATCTGACCTTTTTTTTCTAAATCTTTTTGTCTCCTTAATGCTCTTACATCAGGAGAAGCAACTAAATATATTTTTAAATCTGCATTTGGAAAAACAACAGATGTAGTATCTCTTCCTTCCAAAACTACACTTTCTTTACCTGCCATTTCTCTTTGCATTTTTACAAGTCTTTGTCTTACATTTTTATTTTTAGAAACATCAGAGGCTGCCATTGATACTTCTTCAGTACGTATTTTGTCTGTTATATCCTCATTATTTAAATATACTTTAACCTCTAAATTTACATACTCAAGTTTTATATCAAGTGTGTCAAGATATTTTTCTATATTTTCATCAGTTAAACTAATATTATTTGATACAAAGAAATAACCTAGTGCTCTATACATTGCACCAGTATCAATATATAGTATATTAAGCCTTTTTGCAAGCTCTTTTGCAAGAAATGATTTACCAGTTGCTGCAAAGCCATCAATTGCAATTATATATTTTTTGTCTATTTTATCCATTTTTTTTAGCCTCCTATTTATTTTTACTAGAAAATATGATATCATATATATGAAATTTTGTAAAGAAAAATAAAATAGAAAGTTGGTTAAAATAATGTCAAAAGATATAGAAATATTTGATAATAGATTAATAATACTCTATATATTACAAAATGCCAAAAGACCACTAACTATAAATCAAATTGTTACATTTTGTGAAGAATTTGACGATATTACCTACATTGACATATGTAGTTATATAGACAGTCTAAAAAAAAGTAATTATATTTATGAAATTTACGAAGATGAAAATGTGCTTTACTCTCCTACAGAGACTGGAATTAATACATTAAATGAGCTTCTTGAACTAATACCTGGTGTCGATTTATATAATATAAAAAAAATAATTAATAAAAATGATGTTGAGGTAAAAACCGAATATTCAATTAACACAAATATTATACCTATTAAATCTGATGAATATAAGGTTTCTTGCTATATTAAAGATGGAAATGATGAAATGATTAATATTACAATGTACGCAGGTACAAAAGAGCAAGCTAAAAATATTTCGGTACATTGGAGTGAAAATGCTGAAGAGATATACACTAAACTACTTAAACTTATGACAAGTGATAAAGATAATGATTAGTAAAGGGTGTTTAGAAATATAAATTTCTAGACATCCTCTTATTTATATTTTTTGACTCTTAATTTTAAAATAATAAGTTCAATTAATTATTTGACTAAAAAAAATTTATATGGTAAAATTTTTTACATAAGAGAGGTGTTTTATATATGAAGAAAAAAAGCATAATTATTATTGTAATAGTAGGAATTATAGTAGTAATATTAGGAATTGTTTTATTTGATTTATTATTTCCAAGAGAAAAGAGACTAGATGAAATAAATTATAAAATTAATGGCCCATTTAAAGCATATAATGTTCAAGAAGAAGGTAATGATATAATTGTTACCGAGTATTTAGTTAATCCTTTTAGAAAAACTCTTCATTATCAATTTTCTGATGATGATAATTTAGAAAAAAATGTTATAACAGAATATTATGAAAATAAATTAACTGCAATATGTAATTATTTTAAACATAAAAATGTATATGCAGATGATGTTCAGTTAAAAAATAATACAATTACATATACAGATAAGACAATGCCAACTCCAATTCAACATTATACAAAAAATGATATACAAAACCATATAGATAATCTTTATAGTGGTACACCTAAAGTTAATAATTAACTAAAAAAATAAAGTAATTAACATTACATACTTCATTACTTTATTTTAATCACACAATTGTAAGCTATTACAATCAACACTATTCAAATATGTTTTCTATATCTTTAATTAATTTAAACATAACAAATTGACTACAAAATTTTTATATGGTACAATCCTTTTATATAAGTGAGGTGTTTTTTATATGAAGAAAAAAAGCATAATTATTATTGTAATAGTAGGAATTATAGTAATATTAGGAATTGTTTTATTTGATTTATACTTTCCAAGAGAAAAGAGATTAGGTGAAGTAGATTATAATTATTCTAAGCCTATTAAAGCATATAATTTTCTAAAAGAGGAAAATGACATAATTGTTACTTATTATTTAGATGATCCTTTTAGAAGAGTTCTTCATTATCAATTTTCTAATGATGATTTTTTAGAAAAAACTATTGTAACAGACTATTTTGAAAATAAATTTAGTGCTATATTTAATTATATATATAATTATAAAGAAAAATATAAATATAATGATGTTAAGTTAAAAGGTAATGCAATTATATATACACAAGAGGCAAATTACAATGAAACAAAAAATGATATTCAAGAATCTATAGAATATCTTTCTGAGGGCAGTCAAGAAATTAATTTATAAAAATTATTACCAAACTAATAAAAATAAAGTGATGAATATATTATTAATATTATCCTACTTCATCACTTTATTATTTTTTTACAAAAAAACATATATGATACCACTATATATATATTATGTAAATATATTCTCTATATTTTTGATTAATTTTAACATATATACTTGAAATTATTTAATATATATAATATAATTAGTGTGTTATAAATTTAAGGGGGAATTGTTTTATGTTAGATATTAAATTTATAAGAGAAAATAGTGAATTAGTTAAAAAAGCAGCTGCCGACAAATTAATGGAGGTAGATATTGATAAATTACTTAGTATAGATAAAAAAATACGTGATATTAGTGCAAATCTTGATTTAATGAAAGAACAAAGAAATAAATTATCTAAAGAGATTCCTTCACTTTCAAATGAACAACGTGAAATTAAAGTAAATGAAGTAAAAAATCTAAAAAATGAAATAGCAAATCTTGAAGAGACACTTACTCCTCTAAAAGCTGAGTATAAAGATTTAATGTATAGAGTTCCTAGTGTACCACTTGAGGAAGTACCTATTGGAAAAACAGATGATGATAATGTTGAAATAAAAAGAGTTGGTGAAATTCCAAAATTTGATTTTCCACTTAAAGACCACGTTGAACTTGCTGAAGAACTTGATTTAATTGATATTCCTAGAGGTGTTAAAGTAGCAGGCTCTCGTTCTTATTTCTTAAAAAATGAAGGTGCTCTACTTGAAATGGCTATTTGTAGATTTGTAATTGATAAACTTGTTAAAAAAGGCTTTACACCTATGATAGTACCTACTCTTGTTAAAGATACACCAATGTTTGGGACAGGCTATTTCCCTATTGGAAAAGAACAATCATATGAAATAAATGAAGATAATCTATATCTTGTTGGAACATCAGAAGTATCTTTAGTTTCATATCATAGTGATGAAACATTTGAAAGTGAGACTACTCTTCCAAAGATGTATTGTGGCTATTCAACTTGCTACAGAAGAGAAGCAGGAACTTACGGAAAAGATACTAGAGGCCTTTATAGAGTACATCAATTTTCAAAAATAGAACAAGTTATAATTTGTGAAGCAGATTTTGAAAAACAAACTGAACTTCATAATTTCTTATTAAATAATGCTGAGGAAATTATGCAAGATTTAAAAATACCATATAGAGTTGTTAAAGTTTGCACTGGAGATATGGGAATTGGACAAGTTAGAAAACACGATATTGAAGCTTGGATGCCAAGTCGTAATAAATATAGTGAAACACACTCTTGTTCTTCATTTAATGATTTCCAAACAAGAAGAAGCAATATAAAATATAAAGATAAAGACGGAAACACAAAATATTGTTTCACACTAAATAATACTGCCATTGCTTCACCAAGAATTTTAATTCCAATACTTGAACTTAATCAAAATGAAGACGGTAGCATAAATATTCCAGAAGTACTTATTCCTTATATGAACGGTATGACAAAAATTGAAAAGAAAAATAAATAAAAATTAAAAAACCTAGTAAATTAATACTAGGCTTTTTTAATGCTTAATTTAAATCTTCGATAAAATGAACAAGCGAGCTTATAAAAGTCGAATTAATCATTTTATTGTTTGGTTCAAGTGCGTTTTTACCAAAAACATAGACAAGTTCGTCGTTATTATTTGAACCAACCATACAACACTCAACTGCGTGACGAATTGACCTTTCTACTCTAGACCTTGTTGTGTCGAATTTTTTAGCAAGCTCTTCATACAAGCCACCTACAATGTTACGCAAATACCCGTGGTCGGATAAGCCAAGAATCACAGCCTCTTTGATGTAGTCATACCCCTGAATTCCTTGAGGCACTCCGATATACTTTAAAAGCAAACCTGTTTTCCGAGATAATGATACCTCTTCCCTCATTTTTTCTTCCAACCTGTCCAAACCGTCTTTCATTTTGTTTCCTCCTCTATTAAGATAAGATATTTTTTCCAACAAAAAGTAATAGTTGGAAAATGTAAGTTTACAGTAATATTTTATCAAATTATTTATGAAATGTCAAGTTTTATGTAAAATACTATTGATATTTTTAATATAATTATGATATAATACTAAAAAAGGAGTAAGAATATGTTAAAGAATATGAAATTTGAAACATCTGCATTTAATACAAAACAATTAATTGATACAGACTTAAATCAAATTGTTATGGTAGGAAAATCAAATGTAGGAAAATCTTCGTTTATAAACACACTTGCAAATCAAAAAAATCTTGCAAAAGTTGGACAAACACCTGGAAAGACAAAAAGCATAAATTATTATAACGTAAATAACGAATATTACATTGTTGACTTACCTGGATACGGTTATTCTAAAATGACGAAAGTAGAACAAGAAAATACTTCAAAACTTGTAAATAAATATATAAATAATAATAAAAATATATCATATATATTTTTTCTTGTTGATATTCGCCACAAGCCAACTGAAAATGATAGAATAATGTATGAATGGCTTCTTGATAAAAATATACCATTTACAATTATAGCTACTAAAGCTGATAAAGTTGCTAAAACTAAAATACCAGATTATTTAAAAGACATCACAAAAACACTATTTGCAAAGGAAGATATAATTGCTATATCTTGCCAAACAAAATATAATATTGATTTAATAGAAAATATAATCAATAAATATATATAAAAAAGTAAATAACTAACCTTTATATAAAAGTTAGATATTTACTTTTTCGTTTTTCTCTTCTTCTTCCTCTTCTTCCTTTTCCATTTTTTCTCTTTGGAAATTTCCCCACCTATAACCAATTAATCCAATTATTAAAAATACTCCTACAAAAATTGCAGTGATAAGGAAACTTCCTTCAGACAATTTATTACCCGCATACACAGTTAAAAACAGTCCAGGAATCCTTGCAAATGTTGCAATTGCTAAAAATCTTTTTGGCCTTACAGGACTTATACCTCCTAAGTATATGAATATATCTTTTGGAAGTAATGGTATAACAAACATAATAAACATTAAAATTTCAAACTTAGCTGGATTTTTAAATAATTTCATATTCTTTATTTCATCAATTTTTTTGTTTGAGAAAAAAAGAAGCATAATATCAGTACCTATTCTTCTAACTAAAAAGAATACAAGAGCAGTACCAATAAATATCCCAACTAAACATAGAGCTATTCCTCCCCAAGTTCCATATAACATACCTGAAACTATTTCCATAGGTTGACCCGGAATAACTGCCACAACAATTTGTAATATTTGTAAGCCAAGAACAATTAAGACACCTTTAAATCCCATTCTAGAAATCTCATTTTTAAATTCTATTCTAGACTCTTCATTTGCAAGTTTAGAAATCAAAGGTATACTTTTTATTGTAAAATAAGCCATTAGCAATATTACAAACAGTACTATAAATGTTCTTACTATCATTAACACTTTGTCTTTATGACTTAACTTATTCATATATTTCCCTCTTATCAGAATGATTATATCATATAATAAAAAAATAGACAATATTTTTAGAAAATATATTTAAATTGGTATTTTAAAAAATATAAATAAATATAATTTAAATATAGGTGGTGATAATATATGTTTAAAGGCTCAGGTGTTGCACTTATAACACCATTTGATGAAAATAATAATGTAAATTATGATGTACTTTCAAAGTTAATAGATTTTCAAATTGAAAATGATACTGATGCAATTATTATATGCGGTACGACAGGTGAAAGTTCAACACTTTCTCTTGAGGAAAAAAAAGAAGTAATAAAATTTACAGTTGAAAAAACTAAAAAAAGAATCCCTGTAATTGCAGGAACAGGCTCTAACTCAACAAGTGATGCAATCTATATTTCTAAATATGCTCAAAGTGTTGGTGCAGATGGTTTACTTTTGGTTACTCCATATTATAACAAATGCACGCAAGATGGACTATATTTGCATTATGAAGCTATTGCAAAAAATGTTAATATTCCTATAATATTATATAACGTACCAAGTAGAACAGGTGTAAATATTGAAACGGAAACACTGACTAAACTTTCAAAAATTGATAATATAGTTGGTATTAAAGAGGCAAGTTCAAACATATCACAAATTGCAAGTATTTTTTCAAAAGTTAGAAATGATTTCCTTGTTTATTCAGGAAATGACGACCAAATACTTCCTATACTATCTCTTGGAGGAGCTGGCATAATTTCTGTTCTTGCAAATATATTCCCAAAAGATACTCATAAAATTTGTGAGAATTTTTTTGAAGGAAATATTGATGAAGCAAGAAAACTACAACTTAAATATTTTGATGTTATAAAAGGTCTTTTCTGTGAGGTAAATCCAATTCCTGTTAAAGAGGCTTTAAACTATCTAGGATATAATGTTGGTAAATGCAGACTTCCTCTATGTGATATGAAAAAAGAAAATAAAGAATATCTATTAAAAAATATTGAAAATATAAAAGACATACTATGATAAAATTTCATAGTATGTCTATATAATTTATTCTTTTAGCGATTCAAGGAATTCCCTTTCCTTTTTATTTGTTGAAGTATTTAGCAGGTAATTATAAGACTCAAATAAAGCCTTACAATGATTATGTGACTCAGGGCCATGTACATAATCTTTAAACATTTTTACTAATTTAAACAAATCAATATTTGTATTCTTAACTAAGAATATAAATAATTTGTCCGCAAAAAAAGGTTGACTAGTGCTAATCTTTACAAGTAAATTTGAGAAATACTTTAAAATTTTAGCTTCATCATTATTAAAGTAATATTCAATAATACTACTGTAGTCAAATAACCCATACAAAAAAATCAAAATATCATAAAAGCTAGTTAAAGTGTTAATATAAAAGAAAATAAACTCACTACTAGTTCTTATGAAATAAGGCTTTTTATACAATGTTATTATATCATCTACCGAGTAATTTAAATTAATATATTTTGCAAAAACTTCATAATACTCAATGCCAAACTTTGGTATATAATTGGCCAAAAGCAAGCTTAACTTTTCCATATTACTTAAATTACGTTCTTTAAGTGCAGATTCAAAAGCAAGTATTTTTTCAACTACATCATCTTTGCTTTTGGCAAATCTACTTAAATACTCTTTTGCCGAATAATAAATAAAAAAATCGCTTTTACATAAAAGACTTTTATATTTTATTATATATTCAGTTGGTAACATAGCAAATACTTCATATAACTTATCTTGCAATTTAGCATCATATTTTAAATTGTCAATATAAGCTATATTACTTATAATTTGTTTAAATAAATCCTCACTTATAGGGTGCTTTACTATTTTTATAAATGCCTCTATGTTAATTACAAATACACGTGTTAAAAAATTTTCCGAAACGAATACATTGTCAATATATTCTGTTGCTTGCAAATAGTTAGTTAAGGATGCCAATATCACTTCTGGATTAAACCGAAGCGGATATGGTAATTCTTCGATAAGTTTGCCATTATTCTTTAATTCTGTAGTTAATTCCTTTAAATTATCAAACCCTGCCGACTTAATTTCTCTGTTTACATTCATTGTATTGTCCTCCTTCTAATTTTTTTGTGATTACACATAAAATTCTTAATCATTTTCGAACTCATTTTATCACAGCAATTTATTTATGTCAATAATAAATTGCTTTTTGTAAGTTTTTTTACCTTTAATAAACAAAACATACTATGAAATAAAAATCTCATAGTATGTTTTGTTAAGTTACTTTTTTAAAGATTCAAGATAATTTCTTTCTTCATTATCAGTTACACTACTTAATAAATAATTATATGACTCAATAATAGTTTTACACTCATCACATGATAAAACATATTTAAAATCTATAATTAAGTCAAACATCTCAATTAAGTTATATACATCAATATTTGTATATTTAAGTAGGAATGCGAATAAATCATCTGCCAAACTATATCTATTCACTTTATCTCTTTCAATTAGTAATATAATATAATCTTTAATTTTATAAATTTTTTTACAAAAATATGATTCAAAATCGTTACTATTATTGCCAAAAAATCTATTTAAAACCAATTTAATTTCAAAACTTCTAGATAACCTAGTAATATAATAAAGTATAAATTCACCAGTTTTAGTTGTTATATATGTTCTTTTATAAATAGTTAATAATTCACCAGCCGAATAATTACTGCTTATATAATCATAAAAAATTTCAAAGTAATCTCTACCAAATTTAGGTATAAGCACTTCAAAAAGAAGACTTATTTTAACCTCATCAGTAAAATCGCTTTCTTCAAAGGCGGATTCAAAAGCAAGTATTTTTTCAACTACATCATCATTATCAGCATTACTTTTTGCAAATCTATTCATATATACTTTACTAGAATAATATTTAAAAAAGTCAATTCTACATAAAAGATTTCTATATTTAACAATGTATTCAACTGGCATTTCAAAAAATACATCATATAATTTATCTTGTATGTTTTTATCACTATCTATATTCTCAATCTTTCCTATATTATTTATAATTACTTTAAATTTACTTTCATTTATCCTACCTAATTTTAAAAAAGCCTCTAAACTATTTAAAAAAATCTGCGTTAAAAAAGATTCTGAGATATCATTGCCTACTATATCGATATATTTTACTGCATAAGGATAAGTGCGTATTGCCTCTAAAATTACCTCTTCATTAAGCCGAAGTGGATATGGCAGTTTATCAATAAGACTTCCATCAGATTTAAGTGCTTTTAATAATTCATTAAAATTTTTGAATCCCATTGAATCAACAAACCTACTAACATACATTATATAGTCCTCCTTTAAATTTTTTTGTGATTACACATAAAATTCTTAATTATTTTCAAGTTTATTTTATCATAGCAATTTATTTATGTCAATAATAATTTTTTTTTATAAGTTTTTACCTTAAAAAAACATACTATGAAATAAAAATCTCATAGTATGTTTTTTAATTACTGTTTTAAAGATTCAAGATAATTTCTTTCTTCATTATCAGTTACACTACTTAATAAATAATTATATGTTTCAATTATAGTTCTACATTCATTAATAGATAAAGCATATACAAATTTTATAACTATATCAAACATCTCGATTAAGTTAAATACATCAATGTTTGTATTTTTTAGTAGAAATGCAAATAATTCATCTGCAAAGATATATTTATTAATTTTTTCCTTTTCAACTAATGATATGATATACTCTTTAATTTGATTAAGGTTATTAAAAAAATACGATTCAAAATCATTGGTATTATTGCCAAAAAATTGATATAAAACATCTAAAATTTCAAAGCTTTTAGTTAACCTATTAATATAATAAAGTATAAAATAACCAGTTGTATTTGTTACGTATGTTCTTTTGTATATAGTTAATAATTTATTAACCGAATAATGTGAAATGATATATTTAGCAAAGACTCCAAAATAATTTCTGCCAAATTTAGGTATAAGAACTTCAAAAAGAAGACTTATTTTATCCTCATCAGTAAAGTCACTTTCTTCAAAGGCAGATTCAAAAGCAAGTATTTTTCCAACTACACTTTTACTATTCTTAAATCTATCCATAAATTTTGTACTAGAATAATATTTGAAAAAATCACTTTTACATAAAAGACTTTTATATCTTATTATATATTTAGTTGGTATTTTAAAAAATACATGATATAATTTATCTTCCGTGCTATTATCATTATATAAATCATAAATCTTTCCTGTATTATTAATTATTACTTTAAATTTTCTTTCATCTATAGGACCTAATTTCATAAATGCATCTATATTATTTAAAAAAATCTGTGCTAAAAATGAATCTGAAATATCGTGATTTCTATCAATATACTCTACTGCATTTGGATAAGTACGTATCGAATCTAATATTACTTCTTTGTTAAGCCGAAGTGGATATGGCAGTTTATCAATAAGACTTCCATCAGATTTAAGTGCTTTTAATAATTCATTAAAATTTTTGAATCCCATTGAATCAACAAACCTACTAACATTCACTATATATTCCTCCTTTAATTTTTTTTGTGATTACACATAGAATACATATTATTTTCAAACTAATTTTATCATAGTAATTTTTTTATGTCAATAATAAATTGCTTTTTGCAAGTTTTTTTAACTTTAAAATTTATATAATAGAAAAACATACTATGAAATTTTTTCATAGTATGTTTTTTATTTACTTACTTAACTATAGATTCAAGAAATTTTCTATCCTCAACATCTGTTACACTATCTAATAAATAATTATATGACTCAATTAAAGCATCGCACTTATCTTGTAAAATAACTGTAGAATGTATCTCATTCTTGAACATCTTTACTAGTTTAAATACATCTATATTTGTATTTTTAACTAAAAATTTAAATAATTCATTTGCAAAAGAATTTCTCTTACCATATACATTTCCTAACAATAATGAAAAATAATTTATAATACTATTTTCATTATAATCAAAGAGTCTTTCAATTTTACCAGTATTATCAAAGTAACAATATAATATCTTTATAACTCTAAAAGTATCAAAAAAATTTTTAATATAATATAATATAAACTCGTCAAAACCAGAATTTATAAAAGACGGCTTTTTATTAATATTTATTATGTCATTAACTGAATAATTAGATTCAATATATTTAGCAAAGATTTCAAAATAATTTTTACCAAGTACAGGTATAAAATATTCTACAATAATTCTCAACTTATTCTTTTTATTAAATTCGTAATTCTCAATCGAACATTCAAAAGCAAGAAGTTTTTCAATTACATTTTCATCCATATAAACATATTTTTCCACATACGTTTCCGAAGAATAATATTTATCAAAATCATATTTACGTAAAAGTTCTCCATTTTTTAATATAAAATTAATTGGCATAATATAGAAAAAGCTATATAATCCATCTTGCAAATCAGGATCGCTTTCTAAATTTTTTATACTTGGTATTTGTCGTATAGCTTGTTTAAAAAACTCATCATCAAGCTTACAATTTACAAATCTTGTAAATGCCTTCATATTGTTTATAAAAACATCTACTAAGAAATCATTAGAAGCATAGTTCATATCAATATACTTAATTGCTTTAGGATAGGTTTTTACTGCCTCTAATATTACTTCTTGGTTTAGCCGAAGTGGATAAGGCAATTCTTCAATAAATTCTCCGTTACTCTCCAGTTTCTTTAATAATCTCTCAAAAGTTTCATAACCTGTTGATTTGAGCATTCTTTCTAAATTCATTATATTTTCCTCCTTTAAATTTTTTTCATAAAAATCATATGAATTTTTAAGCTCATTTTATTAAAGTTTCAAGAAACTCAATTTCCTCTTTATCAGTTGTAATATAGACTAAATTATCATATATTTCATCAATATGTTTGCAAGACTTTCCAGATAATTCATCTGTATAATGAATATAGTCTTTAAACATTTCAAGCAACTTAAAAATCTCAATAGGTAAACCATTTTTAAGTATGAATATAAACAATTTATCAGCAAATAAAGCTATATCTAATGTTTTATCTTCAGCTACATTATCAAGTAACATTGCAAAATAATCTACCACTCTTTCTTCTTTATGAAAATATGAATTAAATCTTTCAGAAGAGTCAAATACAGAATAAAGCACATTTAATACATCTAAAACATTAGTAGATTTTGTTAATAATATAATATAATTTAGCATAAAGTGCATTATTTTATTATCTTTATATCTACTATCAGTACTACAATATACATCTAATACTTCTTCAACCGAATAATTAAAAATAAGATACTTAGCAAAAAAATTATAATAATCAAAGCCTAAATCCCTTACAAATGAAAAGATTATGATACTAATACTCCCAACATTATTGCTTGGAAAATTATCAGGATAACAACCTACAATTTCAAATGCTATAGCTCTTTGCATTACATCTTCTGTTTTATTAATAAATTTTTTTAAGTAAGTTATATTATCGTAATAACCATAAAATTTACTATTTCTTAATTCGTCACTAAATTCATATATATATTCTATTGGAAACATATTCCAAATCTCACATAAATTATCTTTTATCTTATCATTCTCAATTTTTAGCGATATATTTACTATATTTTTTAAAATTATTTTAAATAACGTTTTAGTAATTCGTGGCTTTAGTTCTATAAAAGTCTCCAAATTTGTAAGTAAAACTTTTTCTAAGAAAGCATCTGAACAAAAATCCTTGTCGATATATTTTATCGCTTGTGGATAATTACATAATGCTGCAAGTATTACTTCAGAATTGTACCGAAGTGAATATGGTAATTCGTCAATAAGTTCACCATTTAACTTAAGTGCTTTTAGTAATTCAATAAAATTTTCAAATCCTGCTAAATTTACTTCTCTTTTAAAATTCTTCATTTTAAATTCCTCCTATTAATTATGGTAATTACTCATATTATACACAAACATTTGCAGACTCATTTTATCACGGGAAATTACTGATGTCAATATCAAAAAATATTTTCACATATTATTTTCTGCCTATCTACCACCATAATTAGATTTGCTCTTAATCTTTGTATATGTACATAACTTTCTTCATAATTTTCTTTATTTATATATGCTTTGAGTTCTACTAAACTATCATCTATTTGATCAATTAAATCATTTTGTACAAATATATTCCAAGCATCTTTTACATTTTTCCAAGAGTTTTCAAGTTCTTTTATGCTTTCCTTAGCTTTTTCTATATTTTTGTTATTTAACATATTTTCAGTATAATTTAAATCTGCAAGGACAAAGTTAGAACTATTATTTAAATAATATGTTTCTCCTATTCCCCCTAAAACAACTAATGCAATACTTACTATTAATATAAAAATCTGTCTTGTCATTTACTACTCACCTCTTGTTTTAATTGATATATAAACTTTTTATTGTCATCAATAGTACCAACTAATATATCTTCTATATTTAATTTTTCTTTCTTTACAATTTTGTTTACTTCCTCTTCTGTTATATTTAAAATCTTTATATTAATCTCAGATATTTTTCCATCTTCAATAATATTTAGAGGTAAATTATTTATATTATCACTATATTTTATAACACTTAAATTTCCATTTGTTTCTACAATTGCAAACTTTACATCTTGTATCTTAAATACATTACACTCTCTTAATTGTGACATTAAATCAGGTATAGTATATTGAAGTCTTTTAAATTCATCTTCAAGTATTTTTCCGTCTTTTATAATAGGAGATATAGTTCCACAAACTACATCTTGAGCTTTATTACTTGACTGAATAATTAATGTAAATATTATATATGCAATAAGTAAAGTAACTATAGGAATTATTCCATCAAATATGGAAATACCTCTTGACGACATTGGAGCTGACGCAAGGTCTGCTATTAAAATTATTATTGCAAGTTCAAAAGGTTGTACTTTTGAAAGTTCTCTTTTTCCCATAAGTCTGATTACTAAAAAAACTATTGCATATAGAATTAATGCTCTAAAAAAAACAATTAACATTTTTATCACCTAAAAACTATTTTTTGCATAAATTAATTAATTATACAAATAATACTACTAAATAAAATTAAAAAATGAGGAGGAAAATATGGACGAAATTCAAACATTAAAAAATAACACAGATACATTAAGACTTTCACAAATGTTTCTAAGGTTTATAACATCTGTTTCAATATTTGCAGTAACAGTCTTTTTTACACCAAATTTTAATATATCTTCATTTCCAATATTAGTTCTTAGTGCAATTACAATAACTTTATTTGATTATCTTGTTTCAATAATAACAGGTATTCACGATATTCCTCTTGGAAGAGGATTTGTTGGGTTTACTTCTGCAGCAATTATTATATATATAACGCAGTTTTTTGTTGATGGCTATTATATATCAGTTATAAGTAGTTTAATTGCAGCAGCAATTTATGGAATAATTGATAGTATGCTTCCAAATAGAAGTTAAAAAGAAACCGAAGTATCTTACTTCGATTTCTTTTTTAAAAACTATTCTTTTTCTAAAATACAATGTCTAACATTACAGTCACTTAAATTTTTCTTTCTATATTTAACTATTCTCATTATACAGTCTATATTATCACATACAATATAATATTTAGCACCGGTGCAAATCTTTTAAATAGTACATATTTTTACAAGGCCTTTTGCAACTTTCCTCCTCGCCTTCTCTTCCTATAAAACTACCAAGAATACAGTATCTTGATGTCATTACGGTTATGATATCATTTACACACTCAATATTAAAATATTTACTAAAATTATCATACTCTGTGCCACTTAATTCAACAGAAGGAGTTATTTTATCAAAGCCAAGCATTGTTAAAAAATATGCACTATACAAATTTGTCACATTAAATGAATAATCAGCATAAAGTAAAAAATTATATTTTTCTTTTAATTTAATTAGCATATCAAAATATGCAAAGCTACCAAGAAGTACACCACTTATTCCCTCACTTAAGTAGCCTTCAATATTTTTGGTTATAATATTATCTAAATTTTTACCAACAAAATTATGAATATACAAAAATAACTTTACTTTACCTTTATACTTATTTATAATTTCATTTTTAAATTTTAAAAAATCAGCTATATTTATATATAAAATATCAAGACTTAAATTAAATTTATTTTTAAACTCTTTTATATAATCTATATTGTTTGAGAATTTATATACAAAATATGTATTTTCTTTTTTATTGCAATTATTTAATTTTGATATTTTATTATCTAAATCTTTAATTACATCTTTTTCTTTATTTATAAACTCACAAGTATCTAATAATATTTTTTCACTATCTTTTATCTTTTGAGTTAAATCTCTTCTAATACTGTTAAGCACAGAAATTGGAATAAATAAATTCTTATCAAGTATAACCTCTATATTACTAAAAAGATAAGGTTCATCTTTTGTTTTTGAAAATGCTTTTATAACATCCTCTTTAGTTATCTCTTTAGTTTTAGCAATCTCAGGTACATAATCATATTCGTAATTTATATTCTTTTCTTTAACTTCCAAACTAATCTTTTTATTACTTTTTATTATTATTTGCAAACTTAAATTCTTGGTTTTATTACCTGTATTAAATTCTTGTGCAAGCATTTTATTTAGTTTGCTTGAAGAAGTTCTATACACACTACTTTTTTCTTTTATATTTTCGTTAAAATCTCCGATATATACATAATTTCCTTTTTTAACATCAGAGTTTAAAATATTTCCATTTTCATCTTTAATACAAGTAATAATATTTGATATAACTTTTCCCTCTGAATATATTTCAATACCGTCGTGCATAGAAATATCTTCTGCAAGTTTTACTTTTACATATTTTTTATACTTTTTAATTACTTCACCAATGTATATACCTTTATTTTTAGGTGTTAAAAGTGATATAGATTCTTTATATCTTACTTTTTTTAAATAACCATCAGATAAACCGTCTCTATTAAATAATTGTTTTAGTATATATTTATCATTTTCTAAAACATCCATTTTTTTATCTATATACTTTCTATATGTCTTTGTTACACCTAAAACATATTCAAAAGATTTGTTTCTACCTTCTATTTTTAAAGAAGTAACTCCAATATTTTTTAACTCGTTTACATACTCAAGTCCATATATATCTTTTTTACTAAGTAAATACTTTTCTTTTATAACCTCTTTATTATTAGTATCAAATAAACTATATTTCATCCTACAAGGTTGTGCACAAGCACCTCTATTTGCACTTCTACTACCTATAACACTACTAAGTAAACATTGACCTGACATAGAAACACATAGTGCTCCGTGAATAAACACTTCTGTTTCCATATTTGTACTTTCACATATTTCTTTGATTTCTTGAATAGTTAATTCACGTGCAAGTACAACTCTACTAAAACCAATACTTTCAAGAAATTTAACTTGTGATTTTGAGTACACACTCATTTGAGTACTTGCGTGAAGATGTAAATCAGGTAGTATTTTATGTAAAATATATGCTAGTCCAATATCTTGAATAATAACTGCGTCAAGTCCTCTTGAATATAACTTAATAACTAAATCAATTGCCTCTTTAATTTCAGAGTCATATAACAAAGTATTTAATGTTAAATAAACTTTTATTCCCCTATAATGAGCATATTCAATGCACTCAATATATTTTTCCACATCAAAGTTTTCTGCCATTTGTCTTGCATTAAATTTTGAAAGCCCCATATAAATAGCATCTGCACCACCAATACAAGCAGCTTTAAAAGAAGCAAGATTTCCTGCAGGAGATAAAAGTTCAATTTTTTTATTTACCATATTTTTACCTCATATTTTTTTGCTTTGCTACTTCATAAATACATATTGCTGCACTAACGGAAGCATTAAATGAATTTATATTTCCATACATTGGAATATTAACCATAAAATCACAATTTTCTTTTACTAGTCTTGATATACCTGTTCCTTCATTTCCAACAACTATACCAAGAGCTGAGTCAAATTTAGTATCATATATTTTACTTGAGCCTTCCATATCAAGACCATATATCCATAGTCCATACTCTTTTAACTTTTTTATGCTTTCAGTTATATTAGCAACTCTTGCAACCCTCATATATGAACAAGCACCTGCAGATACTTTTTCAACTACATCAGTTACTGGTGTTTGATTTCTTTTTTGTATAATTATTCCGTGTACTCCAAGACACTCAGCAGTTCTAATTATTGCACCTAAATTGTGTGGATCTTCAATTTTATCAAGTATTACAACAAATGGTGGCTCATTTTTGCTTTTAGCATAGTCAATTATATCTTCTATTTGACAATATTCAAAGTCAGTTATATTTGCTACAATACCTTGCGAATTTTTTTGATTAATCATTTTGTCAAGTTTAGATTTCTCACTTTCAACAACAACAATCTTTTTTTGCCTTGCAAGTTTTACAACATCATACAAATCTTTATTTTGTTTTTGTATATATATTTTATTAATAGTTTTATTTGAATTTATCGCTTCAATTACTGGATTTTTTCCATAAATTAAACCCATATTATTTTATCCTTTCTATTTTACTAATCATCATCTAGTTTTAATACACTCATAAATGCATCTTGTGGTAACTCTACTGTTCCAATTTTTCTCATTTTCTTTTTACCTGCTTTTTGTTTTTCAAGTAACTTTTTCTTTCTTGTTATATCTCCACCATAACATTTAGCAAGTACATCTTTTCTAACTGCCTTTACAGTTTCTCTTGCTACTACTTTTCCATAAATTGCAGCTTGAATTGGAACTTCAAATAATTGTCTTGGAATAATGTTTTTAAGTTTCTCAGCCATTTTTCTTCCTCTTGCTTCTGCTTTTTCTCTATTTACTATAAAAGACAAAGCATCTACTACTTCTCCATTAAGCAATATATCAAGTTTAACAAGATTAGATTTTTCATACTTTTCTACTTCATAATCAAAAGATGCATAACCTTTAGTTCTAGACTTTAAACTATTAAAGAAGTCATATATTATTTCATTTAATGGAATATAATACTCTAAGGCAACTCTGCTGCTATCTAAATATTTCATATTTAGAAACTTGCCTCGCCTTTCTTGGCATAATTCCATTACATTTCCTACATATTCTTGTGGAGTAATTATTTCAGTTTTTGCAATTGGTTCTTCCATATAACTTATTTCTTGAGGAATAGGTAAATCAGATGGATTATATAACTCGATTACTTCACCATTTGTTTTATGTACTTTATATATTACAGATGGTGCAGTAGTTATTAAATTTAAATCATACTCTCTTTCAAGCCTTTCTTCAATTATCTCCATATGTAGTAACCCTAAAAAGCCACACCTAAATCCGTGTCCTAGTGCTGTTGAAGATTCAAGTTCATATTCTAAAGAAGCATCATTTAACTTTAATTTTTCTATAGCCTCTTTAAGCTCTTTGTAATCTGTTCCATCAGCAGGAAAAATACCTGAATACACCATTGACTTTACTTCTTTATATCCCTTTAAAGGTTCTTTTACAGGCTCTTTTTTTAATGTAATAGTATCTCCTACTCTTATATCTGATACATTTTTTATACTAGCAGATATATAACCTACATCTCCTGCTACCAATTCATCTGCCTCAACATAGCCACCTGCTTTAAAGTACCCAACCTCTGCTATTTCATATTCCTTGTTATTTGCCATGGTAATTATAACATCTTCTTTTTTTAATTTTCCATCAACAATTCTTACAAATGCAAGAGCACCTTTGTAGTTATCATATAGCGAATCAAATATTAATGCTGATGTCTTAGCACAAATATCACCATTTGGTGCAGGAATATACTCAACTATTTCTTCTAGTACCTTTTCAACGTTTAAACCTGTTTTGGCTGATATACAAGGTGCGTGTGATGTATCAATACCAATTATATCTTCTATTTCTTTTTTTACTTCTTCAGCTCTTGCACCTGGTAAATCAATTTTATTAATTACTGGTAATATTTCAAGATTATTATCAAGAGCAAGATATACATTTGCAAGTGTCTGAGCTTCTACACCTTGTACTGCATCTACAACAAGTATTGCTCCTTCACACGCAGCAAGAGACCTAGATACTTCATAATTAAAATCTACGTGCCCTGGAGTATCTATAAGATTTAAAATGTACTCGTTGCCATCTTTTGCCTTATACTTCATCCTTACGGCTTGTGACTTAATTGTTATTCCTCTTTCTCTTTCTATATCCATATTGTCAAGTAATTGCTCTTTTATATCTCTTTTGCTTACACTTCCAGTTAATTCTAGTAATCTATCTGCAAGTGTAGACTTACCGTGATCTATATGTGCAATTATACTAAAGTTCCTTATAAACTGTTGCTTGTCCATTTAATTACCTCATTTTTTCTATACATAATATTATAACTTTTTTTTAGTTTGTATTCAAGTAATATGGTAAAAAATAGTATAATTAGTTATTTATTTTATTAAAATTTATGGTATAATTATATATGAGGTAAAAATTATGATAAAAATTGGAGATGTTGTTAAATTAAAAAATTGTGACTTAACAGGCAAAATTTGTAGTATAAATAATGAGGAGTGTGTTGTTGATATAAATAACAAAAAGATTACTACAAAGCTAGATAATATAGAAAAAACAATTAAAGAAAATTCTAATACTAAAAAGGAAAATGATGTTAGTGTAAATATAATATCAAAAGATGAAAAAATTGAATTTATACCTGAAATTATGGTAAGACATCAAACTGTTGAAGAAGCTCTTTTTAATGTAGATGTGTTTATTAAAGAGGCAGTATATAATGAGGCACAGGAGGTTAAAATAATTCACGGAAAAAATCGGTGGAGTTTTAAGGAAATCTATTCACGAATACCTAGCTTCAAGCCCTTATGTAAAAGATTTTAGACTTGGAAATTATTTTGAAGGTAGTTATGGTGTAACTATTGTTAATTTAAAGGTGTAAAAAATTAGAGATGTGAAACAATACATCTCTAATTTTTATCAGCTTCTTTTATATCTTTTTCTTTAAGAAATCTTTTTAATAAGAAAGTTAAAAAATACGGAAATGTGTAGAATTTTCCATTAAAACCAATATTTTTTTCACATAGTTTTATTCCATATTTTATATCTTTCAATCTATCATTTTCAACAAGTTTTTTTAAAGAAATAGTAGCATTATCACTTGCTTTTACTTCAACAGGAATTAATGAATTAGCATCTCTTATGAAGAAATCCATTTCAATTGTTCCCTTTTCATTTTTATAAAAATACAATTTATAACCTGCCTTCACAAGCATATCGCTAACTATATTTTCGTATATTGCTCCTTTATATGTATTAAAGTTTTTATTATTACGCAAGTCATCTTGTACCTCATCATCTAAAGAGCCTATTAATATACCAGTATCACTAAAGTATATTCTAAAATTATCAGGATTATAATTGCCACCTAGTGGAAGTTCTGTTCTTTCCATACAATAAGATATGTTTATAATTCCAGCATTATCAAGCCACTCTATTGTACCAACATATTCCCTACTTCTTGCTTTGCTTTCAATTTTTGAGATTTGAAACTTTTTATTTTCATTACCTAAAAATGTTGGTATTTTTCTATATACATTTAAAATTTTCCCATGATCTAAACCATTTGCATATTTTGTAATATCTTCTTCATAGTCGAGTAGTATTTGTTTTTGCATTTCTAAAATTCCACTATAATTGTTTTGTGTAATAAATTTATTAACAATAGCTGGCATACCACCAACAACCATATATTCCCTAAAATTTTCCATCATTACATCAAATTGAATTTTGCTTAGTGGTTTTAGCTCAAGCATACATTTATATATGTCATTTATTTTTTCTTCATCATATCCTTTAGCCCATAAAAATTCTTCGAAATCTAATGAATACATATTATAATCAATTTTATTACCAACACTATTCGATTCAATTTCACTATAATTAATACCCATTAAAGAGCCCGAACAAATAACATCAAATCGTCCATCAATATTAAAAGCTTTTAAAGAGGTAGCACAATTAGGACAAGCTTGTATTTCATCAAAAAAGATTAAAGTTTCATTAGGTACAAATTCAAAATTAGTGTTTTTAAAAGAAATATTTTTTATTATAGTATCAACATCAAATCCATAATCAAAAATATCCAAATAATTCTTTTCAAGTGCAAAGTTTATTTCAACAATATATTTGTAATTATTTTTAGCAAAATGTTCTATGGCATAAGTCTTTCCTATTTGTCTTGCTCCTTTTATTATAAGTGGCATTTTATTTTTATCATTTTTCCAATCAATTAAAAACTGATCAATTTTTCTTCTTAAATTCAACTTCTTTTCACCTCATATGATTATTATATCACAAAATTCCAATCATTTCAATATATAATTTCACAAAATTCCTGCATTTTTTTGTTAAAAAATCACAAAATTCCTGATTTTCTAAAAAACACAAGATAATATCATATTACCTTGTGTTTTATTCTATTTTTTTAAACTAATTACAATACTATCTTCATCAATATTAATCATACAATTTTCAATTGAAATAACAAGCATTCTAAGTAAATATGTAAATGAATTTTGAAGTTTAGAAATATTGTCACTACTAATGTCAAATAACCAATTTTCCTCATCTTCTGTTAATGAAAATTTAACTACATCATTTGGATTACTTTGTTCTATTATCTTAGATAAAATTTCTGATGTAAGGAAAATAATATCATTTACATCACCTTTTAAATAGCTATTTGGTCTAAGTGAAATATTTGTTTCAAAATTAACTTGTCTATCTTTTGCTACATTTTTTAGAATTAATTTAATTAATCTAAATGCTTCATTTCCATCAATAACATAATCATTATCATTTCCAGATTGTCTAATTAAAGAAGTAAGTACTTTATCTATATTTGAAAGTGTTTCCTTGCTTTTATCATAAAATTCATTTAATTTTTTAACTTCACCTTTATCAATATTTGTGTTTTTATCACTTAAAACCATATTTGCAAGTTCAATTGAAGCACTTACTGATAATAAGTCAGATTTCATTTCTTGAGCTATACCACTAATTAAGTTTCCTATTGCATTTTGTTTGTATCTTGAAAGTTCTATTTCATTTTGCTGTTTAAATATTTTTACTGCAGATATAAGTTCAAGATTTAATCTATCTATTCCTTCAGTTTTATCAAAATAGTTTTGTATATTTAAAGTTTGCATAGTTTCAATTGGTGGCTTTTGTCCTGAGAATCCTGTTTGAAGTATAATAATTAATTGTTTATTTGTTTTCCTTATTTCTTGTATTACTTCTTCTCCATTTAAACCTGGCATAAAATAATCTAAAAGTGCTATTTGGTAATCCTTTGAATTTAAAGCATCGAGTGCTTGATTTCCATCATTTACTTTATCAACATTATATCCAAGTTGTTTAAGAAATGTATAAGTCATTAAAAGATAATCTTCATCATCATCAGCAAGTAGTATATTTATATTTTTTTTAATATTATCATAAGTCATATCTATCAAACTCCTTTTATATAACTATATTATATATTAATAAATAAAAAAAATAAAGTGTTTTTAGTTATTATGGGCAAAAAAATCAAAGTTAGAATCATTTTTACTCTAACTTTGACAAATTATATTTACTAAAAGAACATTACTTTAGCAAGAACAATTATTGCAATTACTAATCTATAATATGCAAATACTGCAAAATCGTGTTTTTTAATATATTTAAGTAAAAATTTAATGCTAAGTATTCCCACAATTGCAGCAGTTATAATACCTATAAGGATTGGAAAATTAAATCCAACTATTAAATCTTTTACCTTTATTATCGCTGCTCCAAAAATTATAGGAGTAGAAAGTAAAAAAGTAAATTTTGCTGCAGCTTCTCTTGTTATTCCCATAAGTCTTGAAGCAAGTATTGTTGTTCCAGAACGAGAAAAACCTGGTATTACTGCTAATGCTTGTGAACAACCTATTAAAAAAGTTTGTTTAAATGTTAACTCATTAAATTCTACTTGTTTTTTATATTTTTTTTCAGCCCACTTATCACCAAGATATATAAGTATTCCCATAAAAGCGAGAAGTAATGCAATTATTACCATATTATTCCTTACAACATTTTCTATTACATCTTCAAATATAACTCCAATAACTGCACCTGGAATTGTTGCTACAACAAGATACCAAAACATTTTTCCATTAAAAGTCTTTTTCTTATGTACTACTCCATCAAATGCACCTTTAAATAATGCAATCCAGTCTTTATAGTAAACCGCAAGAACAGCTATTAAAGTGCCAAAATGAAGTGCAATATCAAAAGCTGTTTCAAATGAAGCCTCCATTTCTGGAAAATTAAATAGGTATCTTACAATTATTAAATGAGCAGAACTAGATATAGGCAAAAATTCGCCTATACCTTGAACTATTCCTAAAACTATACAATGAAAAATTGACATATAATAAATCTACTCCTCTATCAAATCTGACTTAATTAGTATATTGTTTGATGTTCTAAGATACATTACATTTCCTTTTATTGCTTCAAAAGTAACATATTTAGAGAACTTACCAATACGTTTATATGGATCTTCACCTGCAACATTTATAACATAAGTTGGATAAACAATATATACACCATAATTATTTGAATATGTTGTAACTAAATCTGAGTCACTAAGTTTTATAGTATCAACTAATACATTATCTTTTACTTTATATATAGTTTTTTTACTTTCACTATCAATATAATATAAATTATCGTCGTAATCTAATCCTATTAAATCAACTGGATTTCTAAATAAACTAACCATTCCATATGAAGAATATAAATTACCATTTTTATCTTCATAATATATTCTATCTCTTTGTTGAAGCATTAATAATCTATTTATTATAACACCTGATTTAACTTGTGCCATACTATTAAATAAATCTATTCTATAAAGTATATTATTTGTTGCACTTGCACTCTTAGTTTCAACATTAATATATATTATGTTTATAACTGGTGACATATTCATATCTTTTATCTTTGAGAAGTTAATTACATTAAATGTGTTATATTCACTTTTCTTTTGACTTGACATTTCATATGTTCTAAGAGTTAACTTAGATGAATAATCATTTTTTTCTTCTGTAAAATATATTATTAAATTTTTATCATACAATAAATTATAATAGCAAATTGGATCATCTTCTTGAATTACTTCTACTTCTTTACCATCATCTAATGAATTTATATGTATTTTACTATCTTTTAAATATGTATAATATTTATTATCTACAGAATATTGAATTTCAATCTCTTTTTCAGGAAGTTTAATTTGTTCGCCATCTTTAATTTTTGTTTCATCTTCTAAAGAGCTAGTTTCAATTGCACTAGTCTGGCTTAACGAATAAATAAAATTATCTACGAATGTTAATGCAGAAACCGTAATTAAAGTTCCACTAGCAAAAAATATTGCTATGTATAACAGAAATTTTTTCATACTTTTCCCCTTTTCTATTATTTCTATTATTTAGCTTTAGGTTTTGTAACTATAAATGCACAAGGAACATATCTTTCACCCATTATATCACTAGGGCTATTTACTAATTTATGATTATATACCATAGTTGTTGATGCCCCTCCATCAAGATTAAATGCATTATACGCACCATATTGCAAGAAAATATCTTGAACATTTTTTAATGTTGCACCTAAACTATCTGACTGTCTACCGTCAATAACAAGCATTAAAATTGTTCCATCTTTTTTCTGCCCAATAGCTGTTCTTGGTTGAATACCCCAACCACCATCTCCAGATCTTATTGTTGGTTGTCCATTAATTATTATAATAGGTCCAAATGAAACAGCACTCTGTATGTTTAATTCCTTCATTCTAGCATATGTCATATAATTAGACACTATCATTTTATTATCTTTATCAAGTCCAACTATACTATATGAACCATAAGCCTCAGTTGTCTTTAGCTCACCATCTTCAATTATAATACCGCTAGGTTTACCACCTGTTCCTAAAGCATCATCTGCAAATCCACCTGCATTAATTCCACCTATTGCATCATTTGCTTCAATTATTTGTGATGTTGTAGAACCAACTTTTCCAAGTCTTGGAGCAGTAGCAAGTTTAACACGTGAAGGGTCTTTAACTATTAATAAATATCCCTTAAATGTTTTAGAACTAACATCAACAAGCTCTATTCCTTCTGTTGGATCAGCACTTGACTCAGTAGTATTTTCTATCTCAATATCATCAAGATTTTGATCAGCAAGAATTTCTTCTGGCCTATTTCTTTTTAATATCTCTTTTATTTGTTCATCACTTAAAAAGAATGTAGCAAAATATTGATGACGCATTGTTGTCATAGATGTTGTTACAATCATATCTCTAATATTTGTAAATGGTCCATAATATATAAGAACTATACAAATAAGAGGTATATAAATAATTTGAAATAGCAAAAAGCCACCAAAAACTTTTAAAAATTTTTTCATTTGATTATTTCTCCCTTTTCTAAAATATTAAACATTAATATTTTATCAGATAAATATTATTTTTTCAACAAAATATACGAATTTATTTAAAAAAGTAAATCAAGAGCTAATACTTGATTTACTTTTTATTACTTGAGCAAAAATCTTTAAAACTGTTTTTACATATTATATTAATATATATCTACATTTCCATCAGAACCTGCACCAGGTGATGTATGAACATTACATTTATCTTTTGGAACCATATACTGATAATCAGCTGGTTTTGTAGGTGGTTCATAATCCCTAGAAATAAATGATTTTTCTACTGTTTCTGGACAATACTCTGTTGCAAGTTTGCCAGTTTTCTTACATACTTTAACTTTTTTATGAACTGTGCAAGTTGCAGTAGGTACTGTTCCTTTAGCAAAGTAATCTGTAATTGTCCTATCACCTCTTGGATCAGTTTTACAAGCATCTGTTGCTACAAGACCAGAATCTCTACATACAGCAGCCTGAATAACTGAAGCTGGTTTTTCAAATTGTTTTGCAGTTTGACCTTTAGAAATTGTTGAAACAATTTTATTAAATAGAAGTATTGATGTATATGGATAATCACCAAATTGTCTATAACCTATTTTTCTAGGTTGATCATATCCATTCCAACAAGCAACTGTATAATATGGTGTAAATCCACAGAACCACTGGTCAACATCTCCATTTGTATTACCAGTTTTTCCTGCTACTGCCATATTACCTGCTTTAACATATCCTGCTGCAGTACCAGTTTTTACAACTGATTCAAGACAACTTGTAAGCATATATGAAGTAGAATCTTTCATAACACGTTTTGCCTCTGAATTTGCTACAAGAATTTCTTTTCCATTTCTATCAACAACTTTTGTATAAAGTTTTGGCTCAATATACATTCCACCATTTGCAATTGTTGCATATGCACTTGCAAGTTGCATAGGAGTAACACCTTTTGTAAGTCCACCAAGTGCAAGAGATGCTGCACTTTCATCATTTTTTGCTTTATCTTGCTTTGAAGTTACTAAATCTTTTAAGCCACAATTTCTTGCAAAATTAAGTGCATATGAAACATCTAATCTCATATTTGTTCTAACAGCAGGTAAATTCATTGATCTTTGTATTGCATCTCTAACTGTTACATAACCATAGAAAGAATGATAATAGTTTTCTGGGTTATATGAGCCCTTAGGAAGTGGCGAATCGTCAACTCCTGAACCAGGTCCAATTAGTCCTTGTTCCATTGCAGGTCCATAAGCTCCAAATGGTTTCATACAAGATCCTGGTTGTCTATATGCTTGTGTTGCTCTGTTAAATTGACGATCCCCTGTTTTCTCGTCAGCACCACCAATAAGTCCTAGTACATTTCCATTACTTTGATCTATAACAATAGCAGCAGCTTGCATAAAGTCTCCATTTCTTTCTTTATAGAACCAGTAATCATTATCAAATGTATCATCAATAGCTTTTTGAACTTTACTATCTTGAGGAGTATATATTTTTAAGCCTCCAGTATAAATTTTCTTTATTGCTACAACTTCTTGTATATCAAGTTGTTCCATTAAATCTTCTTTAACTTGTTCAAATACCGCATCAACATAATATGATTGTACATTTGTGTTTACTTTTACTTCGCCTTTTTTAAATTCAAGGTTATAAGCTTTAGCCTCGTCATATTGCTCCTGAGTTATCTTTCCAAGTTTTAACATTTGACTTAATACAAGGTCTTTTCTTTCAAGTAATTTTTGTTTTGCTTCATCACTTCTATATGGATTAGTCGCTTCAGGTGTTTGTATCATTGCAGCAAGTGCCGCTGCCTCAGCAATATTAACATCTTTTACACCTTTTCCAAAATAGTTTTGAGCTGCTGTTTCAATTCCATATGAGCCATTTCCAAAGTATATAGTTGTTAAATAATATGCAAGTATATCTTCTTTAGATGCTTTAGTCTCAAGTGTAATTGCTCTATACCACTCTCTTATTTTTCTTGTCCAACTTCTTTCGCTATCTTTTTTAGTATTTTTTACTAATTGCTGAGTAATTGTACTTCCTCCAAAGTTAGAATCTCCACCGTTAAATATATATGTAAATATTGCACCCATTGTTCTTTTTATATCTATTCCATTATGTTCAAAAAATCTTTCATCTTCAATAGATACAACTGCATCTATTACGTGCTGTGGTAAGTCTTTGTATTCAATACTTATTCTATTTTCTGAATCAAATAATTGGCCTATTTGGTTATTATCTTTATCATAAACAAATGATGTTTCGTTATATGCTAATATATCATCTACACTAATACCATCAGTTTTATCTATAACTCCTGATATTACACCAATAACAACACCTGCACCAATTATAAATAGAGCAAGCATAACAAATATACAAATTTTAAATATTTTCCAACCTTTTTTCTTTTTCTTCTGCTTCTTTCCATTCTTTACATTTTTTTTGCCCTGTGACATATTTGAAGTTGAACTATAGCTACTTTTTGGTGTATTATAAGTGTTTTTTAAAGAAGTACTATTTGAACTACTTTTAATTAAACTTTTGTCCACCTTTTTTAATGCCTTAGGAGCAAGTTTGCTTTTTGAATTATTACGTTTTTCCATTAATTTCACCTCTATTTGAGATTCCATCTATCAAAATTTCCAATAAAATCTAGTATATCTCCTCTTATACTAAAACTTATTTTTATTGCCTTTATAATGTTTTCCATAGTTTTTTCTGATAAATGTCCTATTATTTTTACTATTCTAGCTTTATCTATTGTTCTTATTTGTTCAACAAGAACAGTTGAATCTTTAGAAAGACCTGATTCAGAACTTAAAATAGTAATATGAGTTGGAATATCATTTTTTACTTTAGATGTTACTGGACAAACGATAATAGTTGGACTATACTTGTTACCTTTATCATTTTGAATAACAACAACTGGCCTAATGCCATTTTGCTCACTTCCAATAACTGGATCTAAATCTGCGTATAAAACATCTCCACGTTTTATAATCAAAATATATTCCTCCTTTCATATTATACATCAAATAACAAAAAATGCAAATACTTTCACATAAAAATATATTTTATATTGCAACATAGTAAAATGCATTAAAAACTAAATGACTCATAATTTACATCTATATATGCTTGATTTCCTTTGTTATATACAATATATTCTATTGGTATTTTTTCTTTTTTAGATATAATGAGTTCAAGTTTTGTTATACCAATGCTATCATTTAATATGTCAGAATACTCATTTAATTTTTCAATGTTATATTCATTAAATATAACCTTATATAAAATTTTATCAGAAAGCTCTTCTACTTCAATTTTTACTTTATTATCTAAAATTTCATTTTTTATTAATTCCTCCACATCATTGTATAAAGAAATAAAAGTTGCAATACTTATTAAATTTGTTTTTTTTATAACGTAATTATTTAAGTTAAATTCGTTTATCTGTGCATTCGATTTTACTTTTAAACTGTTATTTCTTATTTCATAAGTAATTTCATTATTTAAATCATTATATGTTTTTATATTAAAACTTTCATCTCCTAAATCATTCTTCTCATATTTTTCTTCAATATGATATTTATTAGTTGTTTTATTTCCTACTATAGTAACATTTCCTAAATAACTATATGATTTTATATTAAATATTTCGTCTTCATTACTTGTTAGACTATTAAATTCTCCAAGATTTATATTTTCTTTTGAAAGTAGTAAATAAACTGTCATAAAAACAAGAAGTGATGCTATAGTTAATGCCGTAAGCATTATAAACCATAATCTTTTACTTTTATCTTTGTTTATATTTAGAAATTTTATATACATAAAAAATACCCCTTAAAACAATGCTTAAGAAAGTATATGATAGAAAAACAAGAAAAATACCATATATATTCTTCATATATACGGTATTTAGTTTAAAACAAATATAATTAAATTAATTTCTATTTTTTACTGAAGTTATAGCATTTTTTACTTCATCAAGTTTTGCTTTAATTTCAACTAATTCATCTGTTTCAATATTATGTTTCAACTCTGCTTTTACTTTGTTAGTCATATCATCTACATCTTGTTTTAAGAAAGATAAAAGTTCAAGAATATCAAATCTAGTTGATTTATATTTAGGAACAAGATTTTCAAGTAATTCACCTTCAATGCTATATGTTTCTTCATATGAAGGAATTACACAATTAATATTAAATTCTTCTTTTACAGAGTTTTTAAATGCTTGCTGAGCAGAATATTCTCCGTGTACTAAGAAAATGTTTTTTGGCTTTTTCTCAATATTTTCAATCCAAGATAAAAGTCCATATTTATCTGCGTGACCTGAGAAAGCATCAAGATATTTTATCTCAGCATTAACTGCAATCTCTTCGCCAAATATTTTTACAAGTTTATCACCATCTAATATTTTTTTACCAAGAGTTCCTTCAGCTTGAAATCCAACAAATAGCACTGTACATTCAGGCCTATATAAATTATGTTTTAAATGATGTTTAATTCTACCTACTTCACACATACCACTTGCTGAAATTATTATTTTTGGAGTCCTATCTTCATTTAAAGCTTTAGACTCTTCAGCAGTTGTAACAAAATGTAAATTATCAAATTCAAGTGGATTATCTCCCTTAAGTAAGTATCTAAGTGCATCATCATCATAATACTCAGGATTTTGTTCAAATATTTTAGTTGCATTTACTGCAAGAGGGCTATCTACATAAACAGGTATTTTACTAAATTTATCACTTATTCCTTTAAGTGAAGCAAATTTATTAATTTCATATAAAATTTCTTGAGTTCTTCCAACAGCAAATGATGGAATTATTACATTACCACCTCTATCTATTGTATCAAAAATTGTTTGCAAAAATTTTCCAGATTGGTCTTCAATTTCTCCGTGTACTCTATCTCCATATGTTGTTTCCATAACAAGATAATCTGCTTGTTTAATATATGTTGGATCATTTATTATAGGCATATTTAAATTTCCTAAATCTCCGGTAAATACTAGTTTTTTAGTTTTTCCATCTTCTGTTATTTCAAGTACAACAATACTTGAGCCAAGCATATGTCCTGCATCATGTAAAGTAAATTTTATATTTTCGTCTATAACTATTTCTTCATCATAATTTACTTTCTTAAATATTTGTAGAGCATCAATACCATCTTGTGCAGTATATATAGGGTCAGTAGGTGCTTTACCAGCTCTTATTCTTTTTTTGTTTACCCACTCAATTTCTTTTTCTTGAATATGTCCACTATCTGCAAGCATTATACTGCAAAGGTCTACTGTCGCCTTTGTTGCATAAACAGGTCCTTTAAAACCAGCTTTATATAATTTTGGAATTCTACCACTATGGTCAATATGAGCATGTGTTAAAATAACAAAATCAACGTCATTTATATTAAAAGGAAAGTCTTCATAGTTTAACATCTGGTCAGTAAGTTTACCTTGAAACAAACCGCAATCTATTAAGAATTTTTTATTGTTTGCCTCTACCATATGGCAAGAGCCAGTTACAGTTTTAGCTGCACCATAAAAAGTTATTTTCATATATTATCAAACCTCTCTTTTGTACATATATAAATTTTACATTAAATAGAAAAATTTTTCAAGTGGTAAATTTAATTCATTTATTTATATTATAAAATAATTAACCATTTAATTTTTTTTAGTTTATAAACAAAGGATTCTTAACAATTGTCATATTAACTTTATTATTTCTTTTCTTGTTATAAATATTTAATTTTTCATAAATCTTTTTGTACAAATTATTTGAAGCTCTTGCTTTTAGAAGTATATTAATTCGGTACTTGTTATTTATTCTTTGAATTAGAGGAGTTCTTGGTGAAAATACCGTATATATACCACTTTTTTCATTATTTAAAATATTATACATATAATTTGCTTCTTTTTTTACTAAATTTAAATCTTTTGATGTAAATTCAAAAAGAAATAAATCAATAAAAGGTGGATATAGCATATGCTTTCTAAAACTGATTTCTTCTTTAAAAAATCCTTCATAGTCGTTATTTTCTACATTTTGCAATATGTAATTTGATGTATCTGCAGTCTGTATTAACACCTTTCCTTTTTTATCTTTTCTTCCAGCTCTTCCTGCGACTTGCGATAAGTTTGAATAAGCTTTTTCAGATGCCATATAATCATTTATGGCAATCATAGAATCTGCTCCGATTACCCCAACTAAACTTACATTTGGCATATCGTGTCCTTTACTTATCATTTGAGTTCCAAGAAGTATATCCGCATTATTATTTCTAAAAGTATCCAAAATGTTTTGATAAGATTCTCTAGATACAGTGCTATCTGCATCCATTCTAAGTATTTTTATATTTGGATACATTTCTTTTAATTCTTCTTCTATTTTTTGAGTACCTACTGTACCACTTGAAAGATTATTACTTAAGCAATTAGGACATACTTTAACTGCTCTTTCAACATATGAACAATAGTGGCAAAGTAGCAAATCATTATTTTTATGATATGTTAAAGCAACATCACAATTTGGACATTTAAATATATGAAAGCAGTCCTTACAAGATAAATATGAAGTATAACCCCTTCTATTTAAAAATAACATAGTCTGTTCTTTTTTTTCAATATTTTTTAATATTTCTTCTTTTAGTTTTGTTGTAATAACTGAGGTATTTCCATTAAGTCTATCTTCTTTAATATCAACAAGTTCTATTTGTGGAAGTGTTGCACCTGCAGGGCGATTTTTTAAAGTTATTAAATCAATTTTACCTTCTAAAGCACTTTCATAAGTTGTTATCTCAGGTGTAGCAGAGCCAAGTAATAGCACCGCATTGTTTTCTTTACAAATATATGCTGCTACTTCTTTTGTTGAATATTTTGGTGTACTTTGCGAATAATAACTTGAATCATGTTCTTCGTCAATTATAACAAGACCTAGATTATCAATAGGTGCAAAAATTGCAGACCTAGCACCAATTACTATATCAACTTTTCCTTCTTTTATTTTTTTGTATTCTTCCTTTCTCTGCGAAATTGTCATTTTGCTATGCAAAATAGCAATCTTATCTCCAAATCTAGAAACAAATCTACTTACTGTTTGAAATGTAAGTGAAATTTCAGGAACAAGTATTATAGCTGTTTTCCCTTTTTTTAAGACATTTTCAAGTACTTGCAAATATACTTCAGTTTTTCCTGAACCTGTCACTCCAAATAGCAAACATTGTTTGTATTTTTCTTCAAAAATATAGTTTGAAATTTTATCAATAGCAATTTTTTGCTCATCAGTTGGAATTTGTTTTTCTGTTCTAGGTATGTTATTATCTATTAATAAATCGTTTTTGGGAGTAAACTTTTCTAAAATAATATAGCCATTTTTTTCAAGTGTACTTAATATACTTTTAGAAAGCCCTAAGCCACTAGTTATATCTTTTTGAAGTACATAGTTATTCTCACATAAAAATCTTAAAACTTGTATTTGTTTTGCACTTTTTATAGTTTTATTTTCAATTTGCCTTTCGATTTCTTCTTTATCTTTTACAAGAATAATCTTTATTTCTTGTTTTGTATATATACTTTTACTCTGATTTTTAGATGTCGTACCAGGTGGTAACATTAATTTCAAAGCATCATAAACATTACAAAAGTATATATATGAAATATATTTTGCAAGTTTTAATCTACTTTCATTTATATATGAATATTCATCTAAAACACTTACTATGTCTTTTAACACATATTCTTTTTCTTTGTTTTGATTATTTTCTTCATCCTTAATAAGTTTAACAATTATCCCTTCACTTTTACTACTTTTACCAAAACTTACTTCTACTCTTTTTCCTATTTCTACACTATTTTCTAATTCTTTAGGTACATTATAATCGTAAACTTTATTTAGCGATTTTGCAGTTGTATTTATTAATATCTTTGCTATCATAATCTTTTAACCTCAGATATATTATACAAAACATTAGTTTTTAAGTCAATAGAAAAAATAGCCACAATAACAAAAGAAAGTCTTTAAGCTAAATATAACTTAAAAGCTTTCTTTTAGTAAAAATATATAAAATTAATTTTTAAATTTTAAAATCTCACTTTTTGATAAATCAATATACTCGCATATTGTTTGTATATCTAATCCTTTTTTTAACATTTTGCTTATTATTTCATTTCGCTCTTTTTCTAT
>CANQLD010000003.1 GCA_947624625.1 uncultured Clostridia bacterium
ATTAATATTACAAATAAGAATTAATTTTTAATTTTTTAGAAAAAAGATATTAATTCATAATTTGCATTTTTATCATATTTTACTTTCTCTCCTAAAAGTATATCAATATTTTCATATTGTTTTTCTGTTACTGTTAACAGTCTAATAGAGCCATTTTTAGGAATAGCAGATTTTATTCTATTTTTATGCATTTCTATAGAATCTTGTCCATTACAAATTCTAACATAAATAGAATACTGCATCATATAGTATCCATCTTTTAACAAAAAATTTCTAAAAGCTGTAGCCTCTTTACTTTGCTTTTTCGTTTTAACTGGCAAATCAAACATTACAATTAATCTCATAAATTTCATATTATCCCCTTTTAAATAAAATTATATTCAGTTAATGGAATTATTTCAGGTAAAACTAAATTATTTTCGCCACTATTAAATGTATTAGTTAAACTCATAACCATATAATCGATTGCATTTTGTATATTATATTTTTTATTACCAATTAAAACATACTGATTAGTTACATTAAATATTTCCTTTTTTATTTGACTACTTAATACATCTGCACTTTCTGGAATCATAGTTGAAATGTATAAATCAACTAATGGCCTAAAGCATTCTATTAAATCATCTGCCAAATTAAAATTATTTAATTCATTATGATGAAAAATACCTATTGATGTTTCAAATCCGTATGAAACTAAACTTCTAGCAATCATTCCTCGAATAATTGCATAGCCATAGTTTAATGCAGAATTTATAATGCTATCACTTCTTCTAGTAAAATGTGAACCATATAATAATTTAAAATAAATTGCAGCTGCATATGACTCAACATTTGTATTATCTCCTGATTTAACACATAAACTTAATTCTTCTAAGTTCTTATATCCATCTATTCTTAAAAGCTTAATGCATTTTGATTGATTAACTATTTTTTGCTTAATTATTGTTTGCCAAATTTGCTTCTGAAGTGATTTTGCAATATTAAATTGTTGTTTTATTCTCTTTAATTGTCTGCAATAAGAGTTAGTGTTTAAAACAATACTTGTTGGTAAATGTTTCTCATTACACACATAAAGTAATATATTATTTTTAGTAAGTGTATCTATCAAATATGTAGTTAAATTACACATATTATTATCTATAATAATAGCATTAATATCTTCTACAGGAATTGAATATTCTTCTTGATTTTTTATTATAATACATGAATTTTTGACAGATAATTTACAGTTTCCTTCTATAAAAATATTTCTATATCCCATTATATTATTTAGCTCTTATATCTATTTCTACTTTTTATACTACTCAATAAGACTCTAAATAGTTACTTAGCTAAATTTTCCCTCCTTTACTTTTTCTTAAAATTAAATTTCATACGTTTTTCTGGAATTTTTACTTCTGTATAATTTCCAAGTACATCAACTTGATATTTTTTTACTTCAAGTAAAGTCTTTATTCCAATTCCATCTTTCCAATATAATCTATCATTAGTTGAAAGTGAAATAGAAGCAGTTGATATATTGCATCCAATATAATATCCATATAATTCATTAATGCATATATCTTTTCTTTCACTTTTTTCTTTCATAGGAGTTAACTTCATTTCTTTTTTACTTTTGACATATATTAAATCACTAGGATAGACTGAAAAAATAAAATTACTATTATCCATTTCTTTCCATTTACTTTGTGGTTTGCTAGCTACACATGCTTTATTTGGTAACTCTTCTTTTAATGTATCTGCAACATATATAGGTACAAAATAATAACCTTCTCCTTCAACATAAAATACATCAATTCTAACAGTATCACCATTTTTTGCATAACCATTTACATTTTCAAGATATACATTACTTGTACTAGGTTCTTCTATTTTAACTCTTTTTACTAAAGGTCCTCTAGTTCCATCAGATTTAGGTTTAAAAAATGGTTCTTTAAATGCTACTTTTGCATTATTATCTGACTGTATTAGTTTTTCTTTTAAAGCATTGTATAATAGTATATCATCTTGTTTGTTATAATAACCTTCAATTTCATTATCTTTATTTAACTTTAAACTTGTAAGGTCAGTCTTCTTAACTAAATTTCCAGTTTTAGAAATACCATAAATTGTTTCTTTATGAGCACTACCTCTTACTTTTCTTTTTGGCATTTTAGAAACAAATATAGCTTTTGGATAACCATTTAACTTATATTCAATTATATCTAATTTTTCTAGTCCAGCTTTAACTTGTTCATCTGTATCCATTAATCTTGCTTTTAATTCCAACTCAAAATTTTCATAAGGAGTAGGAAAATCTTTATAATACTCTTCTTTTGTTATTTTAGGCTCTACACCTCTTGTTTCTATATTTTTCTGATAATAAGTGATTTTTTGTATCATACTTTCAGTAGTAATTGCAATTATTGCTGCATCCATAGCATGATGTTTATCACCTTCACGCACTTTTTCAAAGTGTAATCTTTTTCTAATTTGTTCTGTTATCTTTCCACCTTTTATCGCCATAGCACGTTTGTTATCGGCAATATTCCTATTCTCTCTAAATGCAAGTTGTGTTCTAATAAAATTCAAAACTAATCTTGTAATATACTGTGTATCCTTTAAATTTCTTTCTTTAAATTTTTCTTCATCTTCCTCTGTAAAATGTTCTTTTAATAGATTATCTCTTTTTGTTTTATTATATTTATACATATTTTCAACTCTAACTTGAAATTCTTCAATATTTTTATTAGTATCTTTTAAATATTCAATTGGAGTTCTATTCGTTTTCATCCTATTTTCTGATGATTTTACTAATACTTTATTATTATAGCTATCATCAAAACATTTACTATATGGAATTATATGGTCAACATCTACATCTTTTGTAAATAACAAGTCAGGTGAAATATATTCTCCAGAATAAGGACTTCTTCCGTCTTGCTCCTTCCACAGTTTGTATTTTACTAAATCTTGCCCTGTTATATTATCTTTTAAATTATTTTCTTTTATCTCATTTATAACTTGATTATTTGCCTCCATATTTTTAAGCATAGTATTTTTTAGTTTTTTTCTATCTTTAAAATTTTTACTTACTTCTCTTGCAAGTTCAACATTAACTAAATCTGGCTTACCATATTTTAAAACTATTGCGTTAAGCACTTTAATTGTTTGAGAAACAGCTCTTCTAACTACTGGATTAGTTATTTCTTCTATATCATTTAAAGATAATTTTGTTTTTCTATCTGTATTTATATTTCCTCTAAAATCTTCGTATTCTATATTAACTGCTTTATCATATGTTAGACCTTCTTGTAAATGAGGTATTATTTTATTCATTGCTTTTATAGATAAATGAGAAAATTTAGAAAAAGAAAGTGGTAATAAACAGTTAATAACTTCATCATTAAGTCCTAATTCTTTAAGTTTTTCTATCCTTTTTTCATCAGAATTATATAATGACAAAATCGTAGCAATATCATCTATCATCTCTTCTGAAAGATTAGAAATGTAATTTTTCTCATACTTGTTTAATGCTTTTCTCATTTGATGGAAACTTTGAAATTCTACTAATTTCTTTTTTGAATTTTTTTCAATCTCATCAATAGTTTTATTAATATTTTCTTTATCTACATTTCTGAAATCATAATCAATCATATTAAATATATAATCATAAGGTATATCAAGCAATTTTCTAATATCTGAAATTTTTAATTCCTGTGTTTCTTTAAATTTATCTAATAATCTTATTTTTTCATCATCAGTAAGCTCACGACTTATTTCTGTTTTATGATATATATTTCCATTTGAACTACATATCAAATTTATTTTTTGAAGCCTAATACTATTAAAGTCTTGCAACATTTTAAATTTTTCAAATGTAAATGTAGCCTTAGCAGCTCTTTTTTCTTCTTTTTCAAAAGTACACATTCCACGCATTTTATCTATTAAATCTCCACCATATTTACTTGGGAAAGCTGGACCTTCATCATAGTTTCTTTGAGAAGAAAAAATATCAACATACTCATTTATAAATTTATCATTTATCTTTGAGTTAAAACGTTTTTGAGACTCAAGTATTTTATATATTTCATCAAGTATTAATTCTCTTTCAACAGTTGTTTTGTAATCATCTATTGAGTTTCTAAGCTTTACTATCGGTACACCATTAGAATCGCAAATTTTTTCTCCATTTTCTAGTTTTAAATTAAATTTATCATCATTTAAGTACATTTGAGCAACTGTTCTATATTTCTTCTCTTCCATTATTTTTTTATTATCTGATATTGCACCTAATGTCTTACCTGTTTCAGAAGAGTTACTATTTTCTTTAGATTTCGAATTTGATTTATACCCTCTTCTTTTAACAAGATTAATTAAAACTCTTGCTAATTCTTCTTCGTTTAATTTTCTATCTAAACCTGCTACTCTTAATGTATAAACATCAGTAATACTTTTAGAATTATTTTTTTTATATAATTTATCTAAATCTTCTTTTGATATTATATTATAATTAACTAGTAGTTGTTTTGTTCTATTTATTCTATGGACTTTTCTTCTATTTCTTCTTCTAGCTCCACGAAAGTTTCTTCTTCCTTCTGCAAGTGGTTCACCAGTTTTAGGCACCTCTGCAGCCTCAAAAATTCTACTTCCTAAATCAATTATTCTTATTGGTTCTCCGTCCTCATTATCTTCAATTACTGCCCAACCTACGGAAGCAACACCTATATCAAGTCCTATTCTATAATACATATTATACCTCCTTACTTATACTACAAATTATAGCACTAGTTTTAAATTATGTCAATTAAAAGAGAAAACCACTACTTAAAAAGTAGTGGTCTGAACTCTACGACATAAAGTCTTATCATACTAACCTTATGCTCTATTTTATAGTATAATTTGTACTTACTTCCCTTCAAGTACATTTTAATTATATATTAAATATTTAAATTAGTCAATACATTTATTTAATTTTACCATTTATATTCTCTTTTGTTTTATTTTATAGAATAATTTATACACTTTTTACTGACGTCTTATTTTTAGTCGATAAGAAAGGAGAACTAAAAGAATCTAGTTCTCCTTTTGTGTTGCTATTTGACAAGCTTTGTGCAGTATTTGGTCCTGATTTAGTTTTATCTGTTTGTCATTGTTTTCCAATATCCAGTCTATCAATTTTTCTGTTTGTTCTGGTTCCTTTACTGTCAACATTATACCTATCATAAATTCCTCTTTTACCTTTATGCTTTTTAAGTATTCTACTAATAACATCTGTCCTTCTGATAGTTCCATTTTTATACACTCCTTTTAATTTATCTATTAATTCTTCAGTTTCTTCAATGTAAATTATTAAGTTTATTTCACATTCATTATACCATATTTTATTCTTACTGTCTAGAAATTTATGACTTTGAGGATACTTTACATTACTATCATAATTATTAAAATCTGTATTAAATATTTTTCTAAATTTTGCATCTATGTATTTTTTGTATAAAATATTGCAAATGGAAATAATGGAAAATTATTATATAATATTACAAATAAAAAAAGAGTTAGCAATTACAATGTAAAAACTGTATCCGTTGCTAACTCAACTAATAATAGTATAACAAATTTAAATGCAAATTTTAATACTACTAATAATAGTTTAACCGTAACTAACTCTTTTATTGTTCCATTTTGTAATCTGACATTAAATACTTACCTTCTTTTTTTGTGAAAGTCCATATACTTGTAGCAAGCTTTTCTTTGTTAATTTTTCCAGAAGTGATATACTCATTTAACATCTCCTGTTGTCCTGATGTTTCGTCCATCATTTTTTCGTCTTTTATTTTAACTGCTTCATCCATCATTTCACTATCATAATAAATTGTATTTGTTGGTAAATCCATTTCATCTTCGCTTTTTGATTCAATATATACTCTATATGATTTTACCTCTATTTTATCTTCATATTCTGTTATTTGATATGGTATTTCTACAATAAAATCAAGATTTGAACCCTCATATCCTCTTGCAACTATAACATAATTACCAGTTTCTTCATTATATGTTTCATCTTCATTAAATATTGCTTTATGATTTAAATTAGAAATGTCACCAAAGAAGTCTCCTGCCACTTTTTCTAAATCTTTTTTAGTTATATAATTTCCTATATAGTCTTCGCCTTCTCTTAAATAACTACTGTATTCTTGATATGTTGTCATAAGTGAGAAAGTATACATTATTTTAAAATCATTACTTACCCCATTTTCATCTAGCTCACTATATAGCGATTTTGAATATAGATTTGGAAAAAGTAATTTAGACAAAACCTCATTTCCAATTTTACTGTTTAATGCTACATCTTGGCCAATATTTTTTTCTTCACTATCATTTTTTTCTATATTTTCTTCTACATTGCTTTCATTATTTGTATTTTCTTGTTCATCCTTTGTTGCTATATTTGCAATTATTACTCCAAACGCAAGAGCTGCTATTAGTACACATATTGCAGAAACTATTATAACTACCCTTCTTTTCATAACACTCCTCCTTAAATACCACTAGTCATTGCATCTGCAAAGACTTGTCCAAAAAGCTTAAAATCTGAAATATTTTTAAGTTCAAATGAAAACACTTTTTTTATATCTGCTGCAATTATATATCTAATTGCAATTAAAGTTGCTTGTGATATTTTTATATATCTTCTTTTATCTTCATTTGTACAATTCTCACACAAAAACCTATTACTTACATAATCATAATATACATTACTATTTTCAAGTGGTTTATTACAATTTGCACAAACAGTTGTCCTTGGAGCAAACCCAAGTATATCAAATAACTTTATTTTAAATGTTGCAATTACTATATTAATATCTTTACTTTGCTTTTCTATAACATATATAGTGTTTAAGAATAACTGTAGTATCTTAGTGGTATCTTGATTTTCATCTGTTACATTATTTATAATTTTCGTAAGTTCAAATATTAAATTTAACTTGTCAAAGTCAATCCTTAAATTGTAGAAAGTATTTATTACTTCCCCTGTATTTATATAATAGAACTTTTTACTTTTATATAACACAAATTCACTATATACTAGGTATTGAGAATTGGCAAGAATAGGGCTATTCGTTCTTTTTGCACCTCTTGCAATGCAAGAAATTTTACCAAGTTTATCTGTAAGTATCGTAATTATTTTGTCATTTTCTTTATATGTTGTTTCCTTTATTACTATCCCCTTCACTTTTATCAAGTTCACTTATACCGTCACCTTTTTTCTCAAATAAATTTTGCATTTCATCATTTAATTTAAGTATTTTTTTATATTCTAAAAAACTTTCTATATCTCCTGTTTTACAAAAATTTTCCCAAGCTATTTTTTCATACATATACTTCACCTTCTAGTAATAGTTTATGTATAAACTTGTTCAATATACTGAAATTTTTGTCTATTATTATCTATTAAAGTATTAAATTGCAAAGCTAGTCTTTATTTGATAAAGCAAGTATATAATTATATACATCTTCCCAATTATCAACTCTTTTTAGATTTGTTTCTCTTTTTTTATTTTCTTTGCTATTAAATAATAATGTATCTATTCCATTACTTCTTGCTTTTGTACAATGGTCAACTGAATCATCAATTAATAATTCAATTTTTTCATTTATAAATGATTCTTGCTTATCAAAAGAACATACTAATTTATCATAATGTATATTATTTTGTTTAAGTTGACGAGATGATACATCATAAGCATCATTAAATATATTATTATTTCTTGCCGTAATAATACATATATTATGTCCTAAATCTCTTATCTTATTTATATACTTTGAAGCATCTGCTTTAACTGGAGCATTAATTATATAGTTATTGCAATATATTCTTTCAAAATCTTTCTCCCTACCTTCTAACTCTTGTGGCAAATTGCTATATGAAATACTATTCTGTACCAAGTAGTTTTTATCTATTCCAAAATATTCAGCTATATATGGCATCAAAAAATCAAAAGTATTTGTAATTGTATCATCTATATCTATTCCAATTTTCATAATATCTTTCCTTTACTATTAAAACTTATTTTTTATGTTTTTTACGTACATTTCATCTTCTTGCCAATTTTCTCTTACTTTTACCCAAATTTTAAGATTAACTTTATCGTCTAGAATTTCTTCTATATCAGCTCTTGCTTGAGTACCTATTTTTTTTAGCATTGCCCCATCTTTTCCAATTATTATACCTTTATGTGATGCTTTTGAACATATTATATCTACATCTATATCGTATATTTTCTTTTTATCAATTCCTTTTCTTTTCTTAAATTTTATAACTTCCACTGTTAAATTATGTGGTACTTCTTCATCCAAATTATTTAAAGCTTTTTCTCTAACTATTTCTTCTATTAATTCTTTTTCTGTAATGTCTGTTAAATCATCATCTTGATATATTTTTTCACTTTCAGGCAAATACTTTTCTATTAGTTTTGTTAAAATGTCAAGTCCATCCTCTTTATATACAGAAATAGGAACTATTTCTACAAACTTTCCCCCAACTTTTCTCATATATTCATCATATATTGTTATAATCTTAAGTATTTTTTCTTTTTCTATCTTATCAATTTTATTTATTGCAAGTATTACTTTTTTGTTTAAACTTGCAATATTTTTCATTATTTCTTCATTTGCACTATCTATTGTTGGCTTAGACGCATCTACCAAATAAACAATTAAATCAACTGTATCTATTGCAGATTTTACACCTTTCATCATATAATGTCCCATTTTATGCTTTGGAGTATGTACTCCAGGTGTATCTATAAATATCATCTGTGAATTTTTATTTGTTACTATTCCTTTAATATTAAATCTTGTAGTTTGTGGCTTAGGTGTAGTAATTGCTACTTTGAAACCAACCAATTTATTTACAAGTGTTGACTTTCCTGCATTTGGTTTTCCAATAACTGTTATATATCCTGCTTTATACATATTTTCACTGCCTTTCTTTAAACATTATACCAAAACATACAAAAAAATACAACTAACATATAAACTAATATATAAATTAGTATGTCCAAATTAACAATTATTTTCACTATTCATATAATACTATAACGAGGTGATTACTATGGATAGAATATGTTATACCTTAACTATTAGACAAAGAAAGTGTATAAATGGTGTAGCAACTAGCATAGATAATGTTTATACAAATGTTGCAGTAAATAGTATTATACCATTAAGCTTTGGATATTTTTTAACTTTTATTTCTAATAATACAAATAGTGCAACTATTCAAATATCTAATGTAAATCAAGTACCAAATATGATATTTAACATACCAAATGGCAACTACAAAATATTCGACCTTCCAACAAGTTCAGGTAATGTAAGAGTATTTGTTGGTGCAACTGCAATAAATTGTGGTGACACAATTGTATGTTCTAGGATGTAAGGAGATTAAAGTATGGATGAATTTAATGTTAATATAACTATTACTGATACAATAAATAATGGATGTTGTAATAATATAGAAAAGAAAACAGTCCTTATTTCAAGTTCAGCTCAAACAATAGCTTTGCAAAATTGCTATATTTTAAATGTAATAGCAATAACTCAAAATATGTTTACAGTATTGATTCAAAATGGTATCCAGGTTATTGTACGAAATATTTACACTAGTTTTAGTACTGATTTACCACTACCTTCAAACTGCAAAAGACATATACTTAATATTAGTGGTACAGTAGTTCCAAAATAGGAGTAAAATATGAATTGTAATTTTTGCATAAATTGTGAAAATATAGGGAATAATTTGGTACTATTTGGAGCATTAGTTGCTATAACCCTTGCAAAAGACTTAACTCTTTCGGAACAAGATTTACTTGGAAACCTTTTACAAGTAATAGCACAAAATTTACTTTCAATGTCAGCGGCAGTAAGCGACTGCGAAACAATATGTTCAAATAATAATAATAATAATAATACTGGTGCTGGTCCTGGCCAAAATGATACCAATAATTCAAGTAATACTAATACATATAATAATAAAACATAAACTAAAAGAGTATCGTTTATTCTTTTAGTTTATATTTTTCTTGTTTTATATATATCTATAGTATATAATTATATATAATAGAAAAGGTGAAATATTATGCAAGATAAATTCAAATTAAGTGTTTCAGAAAATATTTTTTTAGCAAAAAAAAGTTTAATAAACAATATATATTCAAATTCTAGGATGGAGGGAATTAATGTAACAATTTCACAAATTCAAACTATACTTAAAGGTGTAAATGTACCTAATTTAAAAATAGATGAAATTAATTGCATATTAAACTTAAGAGATGCTTGGAAATATGTTATAACTAATATATATGAAGAGTTTAACCTTAATTTTATTTGTAAAATAAATGAATTAGTTAGTAGAAATGAGAGCCTAGATTGGGGAACATTAAGAAAACGGTAAAGTAGAAATTACAGGTACTGATTTTATACCAGATATACCTAATGAAGAAATAGTAAAAAATGATATAAATGAAATTAAAAAAATTAATTGTGTAACAGAAAGAGCTATAGAATATATGCTTTACGGAATGAGAAATCAATTATTTTGGGATGGTAATAAAAGAACAAGTACAATTTGTGCAAACAAAATAATGATTGAAAATGGATGTGGAATTATAAAAATTGGAGATGACTATTTACAAGAATTTAATGTACTTTTAACTGATTTTTATAATACAAATAACAATACTAAAATTAAAAAATTTATATATGATAATTGCATAGATGGAATATCTTATGAATAGTAAAAGAAGTAGATTTTCACTACTTCTTTTTCTCTATTTAAATTATTTTTCTAGTAACCAGTCAATAATATTTTTATGTATAATTCCACTTCTTGAAAAATCTTCCTCATCTAATGAAAGTACATATTTAGGATAGTCATCATCTATATCAGCAAATGCATTAAATTCTCTTTCTATTACATTTTCATTTTCTAATAAATAAGCAACTTGGAAATATTTTTTTTCGCCTGTTTTAGTTGCTATAAAATCAATCTCTCCGTGTTTTGTTTTTCCTATATATACATCATATCCTCTTTCTAGTAGCTCATTATATACTACATTTTCAATTGCAAACCCTAGATTAATTTCAAAATTGTTATTTTTAATTTGAGCTATTCCTAAATCTGTCATATAGTATTTATTTAGAGTTTTTAATATAGCTTTTCCATGTATATCATATCTATAAATCTTTTTTATTATCAATGCTTTGCACAATGCATCTAAATATAAATACAAAGTTTCGGTAGATACTGATTTTCCCTCACTTTTTAAAAATTTCATTATATTGTCAGCAGAAAATTCTCTTCCTGTTGTATCAACAATATATTGTAATAACAAATTAAACAAAGTAATATCTTTTAAACCTAATCTATCTACTACATCTCTTAATATAATTGAATCAAATACACTATGAAGATAATCTTTTATATTACTTTCATCTGTAAATTGAGTTCTATTAGGAAGTCCTCCCCATTTTACAAAATCAAAAAATGTCTCCTTACTTCTAGCCTCTTTTTTAGTTAATTTTACAAATTCTTTATAACTTAATGGATATATATTAAATAAAACATACCTTCCTGACAAAACAGTAGATAATTCATTAGATAGAAGTTTACTATTTGAACCAGTTATGAATATACTTATATTCGGTATAGAAGCTCTTAATGAATTTACTACGACTTCAAATTTTTCTACTTTTTGAATTTCATCTAAAAAAACATAATATATTTTTTTATCTTTAATTTTTTCTTTAATATATTCATTTAACTTTCTATAGTCTAATAAATCTTCAAATTCAATTAATTCAAAATTAATATATATTATATGTTCTTCATTTATAGCTTCCTTTTTTATTTCGTCAATTATTTGGTTTAATATTACAGATTTTCCACATCTTCTTATCCCTACAAGAATTTTTACCAAGTCAGAATTGTAAAATCCTCTTATTCTTGATAAATAAATTTCTCTTTTTAACATTATACTCACCTATAATTATTATACATTTTTCTTTTGATTTTGTCAAGTTATTTCTCAAATGAGAAATAACTTTTTTTGAAAATATATTACATTACCACCATTAAATATATTCATTATCTATAAAAATTTGCTTGCTTTTTTTGTTCCTTTTCTTTTAAAGCCTCTCTCTTATCATATATTTTTTTACCTACACAAAGGCAAAGTTCCACTTTTACCCATCTACCAGATGTGTACATTTTACTTGGTATTAAAGTATATCCTCCCTGCTTAATATTATTTGTAAGTTTTAATATCTCATTTTTATTAAGCAGTAGTTTTCTATTTCTAGTTGGATTTACATTATTTATATTTCCCATATCATATGGAGCTATATACATATTATTAAGTATAACTTCTCTATTCTTTATAATAGCAAAACTATCTTTTAAATTTGCTTTTCCTTCCCTTATAGATTTTACTTCTGTACCTTTAAGTTCAATGCCACATTCTATTTTTTCTTTAATATCATATTTATATGCTATATCTCTATTTTTTATTGATACATTTTTAAATCTATTTTCTTTTTTATTCAAATGTCTCACCTTTTCTTTACTTTTTCATAAATTTACACTCTGCAATTTTATTTACTCCACAAGCAGAACATTTTAAAGAACATCTTGGAGTAGTTTCCTCTTTAATCGCTTTATTATATTCTCTCTTTAAAAATTCTTTTGTTACACCGTGCATTATATTATCCCAAGGTAGTTCATCTTCAAGTGCATATTCTTTACTTGCATAATCTTCAGGATTAATATTTAACTTTTTAAATGCTTTATTCCAGGCATCTAAATTTAGCTTTTCTTCCCAACTATCAAATTTTGCACCATTTTTAAATGCCTCATATATTAAGTCATTTATTTTTTCATCTCCACGAGCTATTACTGCTTCAAGTCTGCTAATCTCAGGATTATGCCAATTATATTTTACACATTTATTTGTAAGATTTTCTTTTAAAAACTGTTGCTTTAGTTCTATTTTATCTATTGTATTTTGTCCAAACCATTGAAATGGTGTATGAGGTTTTGGTACAAATGTAGATGTTGAAACTGTAACATTACATTTGCCACTTCTTTTTTCTTTTGGAAGTGAGTAATACAAATCAACTATACTATTTGCTAAATCTACAATTTCTCTTAAATCTTGAAATGTTTCTGTTGGAAGTCCTATCATAAAATATAGTTTTATATTTGACCAGCCATTTTCAAAGGCTAGTTTACATCCTTTTAATATATCCTCTTTAGTAATATTTTTATTTATTACATCTCTAAGTCTTTGAGAACCAGCCTCTGGAGCAAAGGTAAGTGAACTTTTTCTAACTTCCTGTATTTGTTTTAATATGTCTACATCTATTGCATCTATTCTTATTGATGGCAAAGATATTCCTACTTTTTTATCTTTCCCTATATCTATAAGGCCTTCTGCAAGTTTATTAAAATTTGAATAATCTATTGTACTAAGAGAACATAGAGATACTTCATCTTGACCAGTACTTTTAATCATTTCTTTTGCTTGTGAAAGCAAAGTATCAACACTTTTTTCTCTTACTGGTCTATATATATATCCTGCTTGACAAAATCTACAACTTCTTGTGCAACCACGAAATACTTCAAGTGATATTCTATTTTGTATAATATCTGTACTAGGTACAACATAATTTGTAGGATATGGCACTTTATCCATATCCTTTATTACAACTTTCTCAATTATATCATCTTTTGTGTGAATACTTGGTATATATATTCCTTTTATATCTTTAATACTTTTTAAAAATTCAATTTTAGGAAGCTTTTTCTCCTTCCATTTTATATATTCTTCTGCTAAAGTATCAATTAATTCTTCACCTTCACCAAGCATAAAAATATCAATAAATTTCGATATAGTTGCAGGATTACACGCACAAGGTCCACCTGCAACTACAAAAGGTTCATCTTCTCCTCTTTCTTTTGAAAGTACGGAAATACCTCCTAAGTCTAACATATTAAGTATATTTGTATAGCTCATTTCATATTGTAATGTAAAACCAACTATATCAAATTTGTCAATACTATCTTTTGATTCTAAAGCATATAATTTAAGTTTCTTTTCTCTCATTATATCTTCAAAATCTGGCCAAGGAGCAAATACGCGTTCACACCAAGTATCTTGCCTTTTATTTAAAACATTATATAATATTTTCATCCCTAAATTTGACATACCTATGTCATAAATATCAGGAAAACAAAAGGCAAATCTACATTTTATATTCTCCTTGTTTTTAATAACTTGGCTATATTCTCCTCCTACATATCTTGCAGGTTTTTCAACTTTTAGTAAATCTTGTCTTGTAATCTTTTGCATTTAATTATACTTTCCCCTTCTAGTTATTTTCTCTACTATTTTTTATATCCTCAGATACCTTTTGACTGTATTCTTCAGATATATCTTTATTTATTCCTACTAATTTATTAAGTCCTTGAATAATATTATATGTAAATGTCCTTGTTTGTATAGAACTATCTAAATTATACAAACTTGACTCTTTTTCAAGTTCATTAGGTAATTCTAAAAATACATACCTTATATCTGATATTGTATTATAATCTGTATACTGTGCTAAGCTAGTTACCTTTGTTTCTGTATCTTTTAAAAGCAAATTTGTATTATTCATATAAAAAGTATTTTCACTTTTTAAAAATTCTTTATATATATTATATACTTCTTCTAACAAGCTAGCTTTTTCCTCAACACTTAACTCTTTTGTAACCATATTTGCAACTTCAGATTTATTTATAGCTTCTTCTGAAGCTTCTTCAAGGTTTATCCCTTTAATTTTATCTAAAACAGCTTGACCTAAAACTTGTACAATTTTTGTATCAATTGCCTCAATTTTTTTATTAAGTTCATCAACTATCTCTTTAGAATTTACATCATAATTTTTTATTTCTTCTACTGCTTTTTGTGTAGTTTCATTAACATTTTCAGAATTATTCTCTTTACTTTCAGTTTCAATTTGCTCTACATTTTGAATATTTTTGTAAGTTACAGAATTTGCTATATAACTTTCAATATTTTCTTTTCTTACATTCAAGTCTTTTCTTATTATTCCAAACATTGTTTCAATATCATATTTTAATGCTATATCTTTATTTACATCATTTAAACATAAATTTAAAACAATAAATTCTGACTCTACATCAAGTACCTTCTTTTCATATTCAGCCAAAGTTTCATCACTAATTAAAACATTTTGTAATATTTCGTCATAATTATATACATTATTTACAATACTTTGGTAGCTATTTAAAAATTTACTATATTTTTCATTATCTAAATTGGTGATATTTAATTTAACTATTTCAATGTCAGTTTTATTTATATTATTTTTTATATTATCTAATTTATCTTTTAAATTATTAATTTTATTTGCTTTTTCCTTTGGTATATATTGAGAATATATTTTAGCAATTTGATTATCTAAGAAATCATTTGTACTTTTTAATTGTTCCATATATTGCATAAGTTTTAGTATGCAAGTATTTGCATCACTTAAAGTAATATTTTCATTAAATGAGATATCTCTTGTTATTACAACAATAGAGCCTACAGAAAAACTCGGTACCTTTAGACTATTTGTTTTAACAATATCTCTTATTGAATACCCTTTTGCTATATCAGTTGTTGAAACTTCGGTACTTATTTTTAATTTTTGTTCACATACAGAATTTAGCCCAAATATTGGAGTATCTATATTTAAACGTATTGCTGGATAAGTTATATATTCATTTTTTTCTTTAATACTATTTAGCTTTGTATCAATTTTATTTAATTCTTGCTTAATTTCTTCTACACTTTTATTAATTGCATTAAGAGCTTTTGACTTACTTTCTTGTATATATGCTTCATTTTCTATTTGTACATTACTATCTTCAAGCTCTTGTGCATACACAGAAGAATTTAAAATATATACAACAAATAATAGCGATATAATCACTAATAAATGAATTTTACGCATATTTTTCTTTTCTCCTTTTTTACCCTAATTATACCACGATATAGTGTATATGTAAAGATAATTTATATTAACATAAGAAGATTTATTACCTAAAGTGCAACTATTTTTGGATTGATATTTAAAGTTATTAAATATGAATTTAACTTTTTATATAACACAGTTTAAGAATTATACATGATATAGCTATACGAACTTGCAATTTTATGTAAAATATAGTATAATATAATTATACTATTCGTTGGTACAACGAAATATAATAAATGTACCACATTAATAGATATCACTGATATTTTAGTGATATGCTAAATGTATAAGGAGACAACATGAAACGGACTATTACAATCGAATGCCAAGCTTGTGGGGGAACTGGACTTTACAAAGGAATGTGTGAAAGGGATGGAGCAGCAGTTGTGTGTGAGCAGTGTCATGGAACAGGTAAAACTGAACTTACTTACAACGAATTTGAAGGACGTAAGGAAATGAAAGGTGTAACTCGTGTATTTGAAGGAAGTTTCGGATATTTTCATACAGACAAAGACACTTCAACTGAAGATGGAAAAACTCTCCATTTCTCACAGTATGGTTGTTCCTATGAAGATTGGAAAGCAGGTGTTAAACCTACTCCCATGGAAGAATTGTACTGTCCTTATATCTATCGCAATCTTGGTATCGGCAATGCACCGTGCAGTCGTTGCAAAACCGGATGTGCAGGAATTGGAGGACGTATTTCAGCCTGTAGGTTCTATTCAGACAAAGCAAAGTGCTGGGAAGAGTGGCACAAGAAAAACGGCTAACCTTAATCAAAAAAGTGTTGTAAAAAAGTACCTAGCAAAAATGAGTGAAAAATTTTCACTCATTTTTTTATACAATTTAACTAAAACAATTTAAATTACTAATAAAAACTAAAATAATTATTTATTTTCTAATCTAAATTTATTAGCATTATAAAAATGCATACGAATACTCTCGCATGCATTTTTATTATATTTAACTAATTAAAAGTTTGCAGTAACTTTTGCAGGAATTGTATCATATTTTATTCCTGTTGATTTAACACCTATTGCAAGTGATACATTACCTTTCTTCAAAGGTATAACTTGTTTTGGGAAAGTATCATTTAAAATTTGTATTACACCAAAATCTACTGTATTACCTGTTGTAGAATTAGTTAAGAACAATTCGGTTAATCCAACATAATATTCATATACATCTTGATTTGCACTTTTTGAATCAATTACAGAACCATCTGATAGTGTTATAATTGGGTTAACATCATAACCATAATTTTCTTTAAAATCATAGCTCCTACTTGCAAATTGTATATTTCTTATTTGTAAATTCTTGTTATTAGTTGAAGTAGCTGGATCTATTTTTTCAATTTCTGCTTTTAAGTTATTGTCTGATTCCTGGTTAGGCTCTGATATTTCTAATACTGTTGTAGCTATTACAGTATTTGAATCTTTAAATGCTAGACCAATCTGACATTTTCCAGCATAAACTGCATCTATTGCTAATTCGTCATCTTTATTTAAAACTCTAACTAAGCTTCCTGTTGATTCCATTCCACTTTTTATTTTATCTATTTTTACTAATTTTAATTGAGATACATAGCTTTTGTATTCAGCTGATTCTCTTACACTTTCAATATTAGAATCGAATTTTTTACCATTACTTAATGTAATTATTGGGCAAAATCCCATATCATTGTCACCAACTGTTAATTTATATAGACTTTTAGCAAATTGTACTTTTGTTATAGTAATATTATTATCTATACCATTTGCTTCATACCTACATGTATCTTTCATACTTCTATTAGTTTTTAGATATGCAGTTAATTTTCCTGAGCCTTTTACTCCCTCAATTGGATAAGCAACATTATTTGTAATTCTTAATATATTAGGATTATCACATTCTATAACTAGTTGGTCTCTTAAAGCTTGATATTCTTTATTATCCATAACAGAATAATCATTTAAAGGATTATAAGTTACCCCAGATGTTGTTGTTATAATCATACCAAAATCCCAAGGATAATTATTTTTGTTAATATCAAAACTATTTGCTCCTACATAATCTCTTGGGAAACTAAAGCTTGCTATTTCAGGAGTAATTGAAGCAATTTTTACACTTGTTTTTATCTTAGAGTTATATGCTGAGGCAACTGTCATTATTGCTTCCTCATTTGGTTTGTTAGCTATAACGTTTCCATCAGGTGTAACTGTAAATGCAGAGTTATTAACAGTTACTGTTACATCTTTATTTTTAGCACTTGCAGGATAAATATTTAAATTATCACTTACTTGATAGCATTGTCCAACTACAAATGGGTGGTCATTTACATAGTCTTTTGTTTGAGCAGTTAAAGTATCTATTGGGAATTCAATTTCAGTAACTGGATTACTGTCTTCTTCTACTTGCTCATCTTGAATTACATTTACAGGTATAGTAACTGTATTATCATCAGCTTTAACTTTTATAGTTCCATCTCCTAGTTTTTTACCTGTAACTGTAATTACGTTATCGTCTGTTTTCATTGTAAAATTATTTTTAGCTGCCTTTGTTACTGAAACTTTTTTAGCAGTATCTTGAACATTTCTAAAATTTAATGTTTCACCAACTTTTATATTTATTTCTTTAGTATCAAGTATTGAATCAAGTGCATTTAATTCATCTTCTGATATTACACTTTCAAGTGTTATACTTGTTTTTTTGTTACCACTATCTTGAGCAATAGCTGTAAGTTTTGTTTTAACACCTGGTTTAAGTGCAGTTACAATTTTATCATTTACTATGAAATTTTCAGTATCTTCTACTTCTAAAGTATAATCCTGTAATGTTGCAGTATCAGGTAATATTTCAAATTCAATAGTATATGGTTCATTTGTTGCTATTTGGTATGCTGTACCTTTTTTTACTAATTCAGTTTTTAATTTAAGAGAAGAAACAAGTACAACCTTATCTTGTATATCTAATGTTATCTTTGCATTTACTCCTGGATTATCTACAACACTTACTGTAATATCAACTGTTCCAGCCTTTAGGGGTTTTACTCTTCCAGTATCTTCATTTAGCTCAACATATCCTTCTTCTGATGCAGTATATATTAATTTATAATCTTTCTTTAACATATTTGTTTCAACATCAGGTTTTAAAGTTACAGTGTTTCCAACCTCAATTGCCATACTTTCTTTATCAAAGTTCAAATTTATATACTTTACTTCTTCTCCATTTGCTTTATCTTTTTCTTCTTGATTTGCAAAGACTTCTATTTTTGTTCTAGCAGTTTTTGTCTTTGTTCCAACCTTCATCTTTGCAGTAAGTGTTCCACTACCTGCTTGTACAGCTTTTATATTTTCTCCATCTATTTCTAAAATATTTTTATTTGAGCAACTATATTCTATAGGATACTCTTCTGCTCCCTCAGGCTTAACTAAATCTATTTTTAGTTCAGTTCCAACAAGCACTGCATTTTCACCAGTATACTCAATCGGTTTTTTAGTTTTTTCATCAGTTGGAAAATCTAAAGTACCTTTAGCAATTAAATCTTCTTTATCTCCAACAACTACTACTTTTATTTGGCCATTTGTTTTATTATTGTCAGTTAGCATCCCTTTTACTATAGTTGAACCTTTTCCTACCGCTTTTATATTTCCATTTTCATCTATTTCACATATTTTTCCATTATTTGTAACATATGATATTTTGCTATCTTCTACTTTTTTATCTGAGTCATTCATAGATAGTTTTAGTGTATCTCCAATTTTTAGTTCAACAGTTGTATCTGTAACTTCTTTATTAGTTTCCTCATTTACAACTTCTAAATCTTTTGGATATACAGTTAGTTTATAACTATCTGAAACATTTGCTTCACCATATGACGCAGTTATTGTTGTTTCTCCAACACCTTTTATATCAATTTTTCCATTGCTATCAGCTACAGTTGCTACACTTTCATCACTTGATTTCCAATCTAAATCTGCAACTTTCATACCACTTTTTTGAGGAAGATATGAACCTAATGTTGTATTTTCTCCTTCATATGTTGCTACACGTGAGTCTTTATCAAATTCAATTGAATATGTAACATTCTTCTCTTTTGATGTAGTATTATTTTCTTCAGTTGTTGATTCTTCTTTACCATCTTTTTCATCAGAGTTTTCATTAGTAGCATTTTCCTCTTTACTTGTATCATTATCTTCATCTTCTTTAGCAACATCATTTCCTTTTCCTGTTTGTTCAGCAACAACTTCATATTTAGCAGTAGTTTCATATGTTACTTCATCAATTGTTACAGTTGCTTTTATTGTGCCACTTCCAGTTTTAATTCCTGTAATTTCTGTTCCTTCAATTTTTAACAAGTCTTTACTATCACTTTCAACAATTTCCACATCACTTTTATCAATTTCTGCTGGCAAAACTAATTTTACTTCACTACTTTCTCCAACCACAAATTCATATTTTTTTGTATTACCATTTTCCATCTCAAAAGAAAAGTCTTCTCTTGTTTGTGCACCATATACGTTTGTAATAGTAGTATACACTATACCAGTAGTTGCTAGTGCTAAGAATAACAATATAACACCAAAAACAATACTAATTCCTAATTTTTTATTCATTTTCTACTCCACCTCTGTTAAATTCATTTTATATGTTATTTCATCAATTACAATGTCTTTTACATTTGTTATATCTCCTACTACATCTACTTTTACATTTATTTGTGCAGAACTAGGTAAACTAATTTCATCAAAATCTATAAGTGATACTATATTTCCTGTATTATCTTTTAATTGTAATTGAAATTTTCCTGTTTCAATTACCATATAATTATTGTTTGTTATTTTAAAAGAAATCACACTTGTTTTTGAATTCATACTATATACTTCAAAATCTGTAAAATCCAAATTCATCCATTTTTTATCTTTTAAAACTTCTTCACTTTTATTTGATTTTTTTCCAAATTCATCTAAAGATACATTTTCATTTCCATCAATATCTGGAAGTCTAGCTGATACATACAACTCTTTATTATATATATCTTCACTTACATTATTTACATTTTTCTTTGTAAAATATGTTGTAACTAAAAATACTGAAAAAACGACTAACGCAAGCAAAATAACAGATATTACTATAATTAAAATTATTCTTTTCTTCTTTTCCATTATCATAATCCCCTTTTATATTGGTTTATATACAATTTTATTTATCTGTATATCAGTTAAGTTAGAAATATCTCCCTTAATTTGAAGTGATACTTCTCTTCTTGCAAGCGGTTCAAATGTACCTGCATTATCTGTTATTCTACCTATTATATCACTATTTTCATTTAATACTTTTAACTCATACTCACCAAGAGTTTTTTCTTCATTTGATGGATTATATATTTCAAATGTTACAGTACTTATACCATCAGCAGACTTAATATCAAAGCTATCAAAAACAAAGCCGTCAACATCTTTTTTAAATACTGTTTTATTACTTGAATTAATTTTATTTCCTGAACCGTCTGTTACTACATTTTCTTCTCCAGCAATAGAGTCAACATTCTCTAAATCTGTTGTAGCTTTTTCCCTTTTCTTATTTACAGATACATTTATAAATATTGAAACTATAGAGATTGTAACTAGTATAATCGCTACAATGATATATATAGTAAACATACTTGGTCTTTTAAATTCAAATCCTCCTAAATTCATATACTCTACCCCCTGCTTTATGTTCTAATTATATCATATAGAAAAAAAAAATTATATATAATCTTTTGCTTTTTAATTTTTTTAATTTTTTTGAAACATATTTGTAATATATGTGTAATAAAGCAAAGAAAAAACTCAAATAAGAGTTAATTTCTTATTTGAGTTTCTACATTTTTTATGTTTGTTCAAAATTTTCTGTTTGCCCATTATTGAATGAATCTTGTATTGCTTCCTCAATCTTTGCATCTAATTCGTCGTGTCCTTCATTTTGAGATAATACCATTTCGCTAAGCAAAATATCTTTTGCAGTGTTTAACATTTTCTTTTCTCCAATTGACAAACCTCTTTCCATATGTCTATGTGATAATTCTCTTACAACTTCAGCAACTTCCAAAATATCACCAGATTTAATTTTTTCAACGTTTACATTATATCTTTTACTCCAGTTGCCATCATGTACATATGGATCCTTAGGTTTTTCTAATATATCAAACACTTTATCAGATATGCTTTTGTTAGATACTTCTCTTATTCCTACGTTTTCAACTTTTGATGTTGGAACCATAAGTTTCATTTCGCCAACTGGCATTTTTATTATGTAATAATCTTCTGTGCTACCTAGCATTTCTTTTTCTTCGATAGCCTCTATTGTCCCAGCTCCATGCATTGGGTAAACTACTTTGTCTCCTATATTAAACATGGCTTATCCCTCCTTGCAAGCTACTTCTTAATACATTAATATTATATCACATTTTGTAAAAAAAGTAAAGCAAAAAAGATTATTTAAGTAAATCTTTATATATTGTAACCCTTTAATATATACTGTTCTTGCAACCTTCTTAAAGACTGATTTATGATTTTTGCTCTAACCTCTCCTACCCCTTCAACATCATCAAGTTCGTCAATTGAAGCAAGGCAAATTCCCTGTAAAGAACCAAAAGCTTCAACAGTTTTATCAATAATAGTGCTAGGCATTTTTGGCATTTTACTAAGTATTCTATACCCCTTTGGTGAAACATTTAAATCAAGTATATTAGTATCTATTTCATAACCAAGTAATTTTATTATTTTTTCTGAGTTTACTAAATCTTTCTTATCTAATTGTCTAATGCTATTTAAAATCTTTTGAACTGTTTTTTGAGAATCTTTATATTTCATATAATCTCTTATTATCATTTCTTCTTCTGATTCTACATTTGAAATAAGCTCTTCAAGTTGCATATTTACAATTCTACCTTCTACCCCAAGTTCGATAACATTTTTCCTTACTTCTTTTTCCATACGCATTATAAGCTCACTTCTATATATTGTATTTGCAACAGTTTCTAGAGACACAATATCATCAAATTCGTGCTCACTTAATATACTTAGCATATTATCTAATACTACTTTATATTTTTCTAAAGCCTCAAGCATTTGATTTGCTCTCATAACAACAGATGAAATGTCATTTACTACATATCTAAAATCACCCTTAAATACAGTTATAATACCTCTTCTTTGAGATATACATATAACAAGTTGATTTGTTTGTTTTGCTACTCTTTCTGCTGTTCTATGTCTAGTTCCAGTTTCAGAAGTTTTTATTTTATAATCTGGAGTTAATTGCACATTTGCCATAAGTATCTTTTTTATATCTTTACTTATAACTATTGCTCCATCCATTTTTGCAAGTTCATATATACTTGCTGGTGTAAAATCTTGGTCTATTTTAAAACCGCCATCTACTATATCTTGACACTCATCTTCTGAACTTATTAGTATTAATGCTCCAGTTTTAGCATTTAGTATATTATCTATTCCTTCTCTTAGCACAGTTCCTGGTGCAATTATTTTTAATATTTCTAAAACTTCATCCTGTTTCACCGTTAAAATGCCACCTTTCTTTTTATACTATAAATGATATTGCCTCATCTATAGTGTTTATTCCTTTTAAATTAACCTCTTTATATTCTTCTTTTAAATTTGAAAGTTGTTTTTTATTTCCTACTATTGTTTTATATCCCATTTTTGTTACTTCTTTTACTCTTTTTTCTATATTATTTATACTCCTAATCTCCCCCGTAAGTCCAAGTTCTCCTATAAATACAGTTTTGTTATCTATTACTTTGTTTTTGTAATTTGATACAATTGCCATAGCAACTGCTAAATCTACTGCAGGTTCATCTACTTTCATACCACCTATTACATTTACATATATATCCTGACTTCCAAGACTTAAATTACATCTTTTTTCAAGTACTGCAAGTATCATATTTAGTCTGTTAAAATCAATTCCATTTGCTACTCTTCTTGGCATATTATAATATGAGTGAGCAGTTAAAGCTTGAATTTCAAGAAGTATTGTAGAAGTGCCTTCAACTGTTGCTACAAGTGCTGTCCCTGGTAAATCCTCTTTATTATCTGATAAAAAAAGTTCACTCATATTTTTTACTTCCACAAGCCCTACATCTTGCATATCAAATATTCCAATTTCATTAGTTGATCCAAATCTATTTTTTACTCCTCTTACTATTCTGTGAGAAAAGAATCTTTCTCCTTCAATATATAGCACTGTATCTACCATATGTTCAAGTATTCTTGGTCCTGCTATTACCCCATCTTTTGTAACGTGCCCTATAACTATTACAGTTACATTTTTCTTTTTAGCCATATACATAAGACGGCCTGTTACTTCTTTTACTTGTGACACACTTCCAGGAACTGATGATATTTCCTCATCATACATAGTTTGAATAGAATCAATTATACAAAATTTGGGACTATTTTCTTCTACTTTTTCTTCTATTTGTGTAATATTTGTTTCACTTAAAAATAGTATATTATCTGATTTTACATTAAGTCTATCTGCTCTTAATTTTATTTGTACTTCTGATTCTTCACCTGATACATACAGCACCTTACCATTTTTGCTTAAGTTATTGCATACTTGCATTATTAAAGTAGATTTTCCAATTCCGTGGCTCTCCTCCGATAAGAGTAAGTGAGCCTTCAACAAGGCCTGAGCCAAGAACTCTATTTAATTCACTATAGCCCGTGTCAATTCTTACTGCTTGTGATACTACAATATCATTTAATTTTTTTACTTCTGATTTATTACTAAAGACACTTTTACTACCGTGAAGCTGTTTTAGAAGCTTTTTTATCTATTTTTTCTTCTACAAAACTATTCCAACTATTACACCCTGGACACTTTCCAAGCCATTTAGCTGATTCATAGCCACATTCTTTACAAAAAAATACTGTGCTTGAAGCCATTACACTTTCTCCTTTTTATATATATAATTTATATTTTATACTTTTATCTAAAAGCTTTGCAAAATTTTCTCCATCTTTACTTGTTCCAACAATACTGTTATAATGTGTTGGTATAGCATATTTAGGAGATAATTTATTTACAAAATCTGCTGCCTCTTTAAAGTCCATTGTATATGTTCCACCAATTGGAATTAATGCAACATCACACACTACTTTTAAATTTTCTTGATTTTCGTCTGTATCTCCAGCTATATAATATTTAATACCATCAATTGTTATTATATATCCTACAAAATTATTTTCTTTTTTATGAAAGTTCTTGTCGCTATTATATGCACTAACAGTTTCAAAATTTATTCCGTCAATTTCATATTTTTTATTTGGCTCTACTTCTAGTATATTCTCTTTGCTTACACCAATTTTTTCTAATTCTTCTTTACATCCATTTGGCACAACAAATTTTGTATCTTCCTTTATTACTTTCTTTATATCTGAAATTGAAAAATGGTCAAAATGTGTATGTGTAATAAACACAAATTTTGCATTATTATAGTCCTTATCTATTTTAAATGGATCTATATATATATCTTTATTTAACCTTATTGATGAGTGATATAACACTTCAATATTTTCTATCATATATAACTCCTCCTTTAAATCTATTTTTAACTGTTTACTTTTAAATCATTATTATTTAATATATTATTTCTATTTAAAAGTAAATTCTCAAAAAATAACTTTAAATAATATTTATTTTCTTCCATTCCTTTTTCAACATTAGTATAGTTTGCTCTAACTAACGCATTTCTAAAATATAGAGAATTTTCTTTAAAAATTTCATTATTTACATTAAAACCTTTACTAATAAGATACTTTTGGATAAAAAGTGCTATTGTTCTAGTATTACCTTCTCCAAATGGATGTACCTGCCAAATTCTTGAAACAAACTCACATAATCTTTCTATTTTTTCGTCATCTAATTTATTAATATATTTTTGCTTTAACTCTTCTTCAAAATCATATTTTAACATATCTTCTATCATTGAAAAATCTGCATACTGAACTGTATTGCCATTAAGTATTTCTTCTTTTTTTGTTATATTGTAATCTCTATACTCACCTATATATTTCTCATTAATTCCAATATCTAAATTTTCAAAAAGCTTTTTATGATAGTTTTTTAAAGCAAGATAATTAAAGGTAAAAGATTTATCATTTAATATTTTAACTATTCTTACAGATACTTCATCTGCTTCTTTTTCATTTTTATCTATAACTTTTTCATCTTGCTTGTTATAATAGCTATATATTTCATTTTCAACTACTTCATAAGATTTCTTTAAGTTTATATTTTCTTCTGCTAAAGATAACATATACTTTGATGGATGTAAGTTATCTACCTCTTGCATACCAAATGCTATATTCCAGTATTTACTTCTTTCTTTGCTACTTTTCGTTTCTTCTATTTTTTCATATTCAATATTATCATACTCTTTTTTACTCATTTATCTTTCCTCTCATATTTTTTAACAATTATATTATACATCAAAATGCCACATTTTTAAAGAGAAAACAAGAAAAAAGTAAACTATTTAACTAGCTTACTTATTACTCAATGTAAATGTTTCATTTCTTTTTGTAATATAACCTATCATTGCATCAAGATAATTATTAATATCTGCATTTGTTTTTGGTAATTTATCTATATTTTTAAAACACTCTTGCATTATATCATAACCAGTAATACATTTATATAGCTCATTATCTGCTATATTAAGTAATTTATCTAAATACTCTAAGCTAAAATTCAGGTAATCTTTAAATATTCTATTTCTTCCCATATTAAAGCCAATAGGTACTAAAATAACATTTCCAAGTGTATGATAAATACTAGCAAGCAGTGAAAATTTTTCAAATATTTTCTTATCTTCTTCATCTGCAAGGTTATACCACTTTTCTATATTTTGCAAGAAAAAATAATCACGATATTCAACCTTTTTAGGAAAGCCATAGCCACTAGTATATTCACTTACAAAATCTGTATATTTACTATCTTCTTTGCTATATATTTTTTCACTTAAATAATTCCTTAAATATTCTCCAAACATAGTTTGAACAGAGTTAGCTGTATCAGTTTCAAATAACTTTCCTTCAACTTCTATATATCTTTCATTACAATTTTTGGCATTATATCCCTTATTTAAAAGGTAGTTTACAATTTCTTCTTTTACTTTAGCCATACAGTCACAATCACTATACTCTTTTTCTACAATTCCAAGCTCAACGATTATTTTATACTTCAGAAAATTTTTAATACCTTCTAGTTTTTCTTTGCTTTCCCCATAGCTAAATTCATTTAAAAATTCAGCTTTGCTTTTACCTATTTTTTCTAAAAAATATTCTAGTGCTTTACTATCTAAGATAATATTTTCCTTTTGCAAAGTATATTTTGTATAGTCTATCAACTTAATCACATCCTTTAAACTATATTTTTATTATATCATATTTTTTTATTAAAATATAGCAAAAAACAAAATGTATCACTATTACAGTAATACATTTTGTTTAATAATTTTAATAATTAAAATTCTTCTTGAGTATTTATAGTCTTTATATAATCAAGAATATCACAGAATTTTTTATCATCTTTAAATAAAGCTCTATCATTTGCATACCAAAAATCAAATACTTCTTTTGCACCATTTTCAGCTATTTGTTTTATTTTATCACTTTTAAAAACAACATTTTTTTCTTTATTTTCAAGTGAGTGCTTAAATCCTCCCATATCTTGATATATTTTAGCTTGCATATTAGCATCTAGTTTATCACAATGATAAGCAAAAATTGCCTCTTTAGTTTTTCTTTCATCAAATTCAATTAATAAATTGTAATACTCATCCTTTTTTACTAAATCGCCTAATACTTCTTTTATTGCCTTATGTTCTCTTTCCATTTTTTCTTCTTGAGAAATATTGTCAAATGGAGTTATATCTCCTATAATTACCTCTCCTATTTCGTGAAGAACTAACATCTTTATTACTTTAGCTATATCTAAATTTGTTTCAAATTCAGAGTCAATGCTTAGTGCTAAAATACAAGTGCCATAAATATGCTCTGCCACACTTTCAACTCTTTCTTTATTTACGTTCCAGTGATTTTCATCCCAACCACTTCTTATTTTGTACTTTAATTTTGTAGCTAAAACATAAAACCTCATTGCATTTTTTATTCTGTCTTCCAATTTAGTTTCCTCCTCCACTAATTAATGTATTTTTTAAGGATAAATATTACTAAAGTAACAAAATTATAACATAGCTACTTGATTTTTTCAAGGAATTAATTAACTTTTTGTATTTTTAAAAATTTTTTAATAATTATATTTTTCCTTCACTTCTTAATTTATTTATGTATTCTCTTTGTGCGTTTATAAACCTAGTCTTATCTGCAAGCAAAAATCTTATTTCTTTTAAAAATTTTTCATATTCTTCATCTTTAAAGAAAAATTTAGCATACCCATCTTTTCCAAATTTGCTATTTTGATGTTCATATGCCATTTCAAATAATTCTTCATCACTTGCACTTGGAGTGTGTTTTTTTCCGTAAGTATAACTTCTCCTTAGGCAAGCTTCTACACTATTATTTCTATCTGCAGTTGAAACTATTTTTCCATAAATACTTCTAGGCTCATACTTTATAGAAGCTCTATGATCTTCAATAGCTTCTTTAATTGTTATTAATTCTTCTTCTGAAAAAAACTTTTTTAAGTTTTCATCTTTATACATTATTTCTGCTGAAATAATTTCGTGTTTTTTAGGATCTATTTGATGTCCAATATCGTGATAGGCAGCAATAGTATATACCATATCATAGTTTATATCTTGCAAAGTATCAGCAAATTTCATACTTCTATTAATTACATATTTTATATGTTCAATATTATGTGCTGGCTCATTTTTAGAATACATTGGAAATATATTTTTTTCAATATATTCTTTTAACTCTTTACTAACCTTCATAAACATTTCTCCTATTTTTTAGCATTATTATATTCGCTTAAAAATTCTTCTAATTTATCTGTATCTGGAAAAATTTCTTCAAAAATATTATATAAACTATCAGTTGCCTCATATTCTCCTATTGCATAACATTTTTTACCTAGACCATATGAAATTCCTGATTCTATATGTGCAGCCTTACCAGCTGGCAATACTAGCAAAAAATTCTTTGATGCTTTTTGTCCTTCTAAATCATTTTTAAATAAATTTAAAACAATTTCATTTTTTATTCCTAATGTTTCAAATTCTTGTTGTCTTTCTTCTATTGTTTGATTTTCATTTCCATATTCAAATTTATCTTCATTTTTTAGAAAGCAATAATATGAAATATTGTAACGGTCAAACAAATCGCATATTTTTAATATATTTTCTTTATTTCTATTCCTACCTGCGATAAAAAATTCATACTTATTTTCCATTATAACTTCATCTCCTTAAACAAAAAAATATATAATCTAAAAATATTTATTTACTATTAATTCATAAGCTTTTTTTACATCTTTTTCTTTAGTTATATTAATGCCTGTATTTTTTATTTCATTATACATTTTATCTTTTGCTTCATTAATCTCTTTTATTGATTTTCCTTCAAAATCTTTAGTGCCTTCATATTCAATTAATGTTCCTAAATTTTCAACATCTTGAAATGCGTATTCAACATTATCTTTACTATACACTACAACTTTATATTTTACTCTTACAAGTTCTTCAAACTCTAAATGTTCGAACAACTTTCTAGCATTTTCTAAATCATTACAGTCTAAATTTATTTTTTGCTCTGATATAACCTCTCCATATTTATCAATCTCTTTATTTTTGTACGTTATCTTTTTTATTTCTTTGCCTTCTAATTTCAAGTATCTTAATAACACACATTTTCTTAAAATATCTTGTATATTATCTTTACTTAACTGATTTAATTTTGATGTCATATACACATCATTAACTTCACTTTCTCTAATTTTCTTAAATCCTTGCAATTCTAGCTTTTTTATAGCACTTTCTATATCTTCATTTAATCTTACTGTTATTTCAATTTGTTTCATAGTCTGACCATCCCTACTTTAGATGATTATATATCAAAAAGGAGAATTTTAAAAGTAAAATCCCCCTTTTTTATCTAAAAATATTAATTTATACTTACTTTTTTCCTATTTCATTTCTTTAATCAATTTAAATAACTCTTTTACATTTTCTTCAACATCTACTCTATCATTATTAAAAACAATAGTTGGTGTATCTTCTTTGCTAAGAAAATAATCAAACAAATTATTAAATTGTTCTCTTTTTTTACCATCATCTAGTACTTTATCTAATATTGATTTTCCTCTTTTTGTAATGCGTTCTTGTCTAGTTTCTTCGTCTACCCTAACAAGTATTGTTAAGTCTGGTTTTAAAATGCCATAGGTTTCATAGTCAAGATTTACATCAAGTCCTGCAACTCTATGAGATACAACAGTATCGATAAGATACCGAACACAATATACATTTTTTTCCTTGTAATTAAATTCTTTTTTTATTCTATCTGATTCGTAAACAACAGAGGATAAATAATATAGATAATGTGCCATCTGTGATACATCTTTTTTTGCGTCAATTACCTCTCGATTAGAATACTCAATACCCGGTGTTCTAGTTAAAATAGAATTTTTATCTAATCTGTGTAATAACTTAGCAACTGTACTTGTACCCGAGCCATCAAGACCTGTTATAACAATAAACATTAAAATCCCTCCATAAATTTTAATCATAATTTACTTCTCAACAATTTACATAAATATTTTATCATATGATACTAATTATTTCAATGTTTCATTGTTTATTTACTATCCTTATATATATTTTTTTAATTGACTTTATATTAAAAGCTGTGATATAATCCCCTATAAATAATTAAATATATAAACCCATAAACAGATTTGTTAAGGAGGTAAACACTATGATGTTTTCTAGTAATCAAGTTTTAGAAGTATCTGGTAGCTTATTACACGAAAATGAAATAGAAAGTGCTCTTGAGTTTGCTTTAAAATATTCTGGTGAAGAAAAAAATATGCAACCAAAAGAGATTAAAAGAGGATGTAAGCTTCTCTATCAAATTACAAAAGATGGAAAATATTGCATTGGATGGGGATTTGAAAGTATTCCTGAAGGGTGGCTTGAATATCCTTTTAAATTTGATATTGGCATTGTAAGTAGAATAATTCGTAAACATATTTATGATTTTCCACTAGAAGTTGGAAACCTAGATGGTAATTACGAAAAAGGATTTATTATGCAATGTATTAATAAATGTATGAGTGCTGAAAAGGATGGAATAAAATCTCCAGATTATGGTATTGTTTATTTCAAGCCTTATACTTGCTTTTATTCTAAATAAAAATATAATTAAGGAGTTAGTATTAATAGCTAACTCCTTTTTTAAAATAAAATACAAATATAATCTTTTTTATTTTTCTACATAAATTGCTGATACAACATCTCCTACAACTGATATATCACTAATAAACTCTTCACCTTTATATATCATTTGATTTATACTAGACCATCCACCATTTCCATTATGATCATAACCTAAAGTTACTAAATAATAGTCAGTATCTTTAAAATATATTATATCAGCCTTATTAATTATAACTTCATCTTTATCAAAAGGAAGATTATAATAATATTTTTCTGACTTACTGTGATTGTGTTTTGCATCTAGTAAAATTTTTCCAGCAACTTCCTTATCTAAATAACTTAGCTTTTGTTCTTTATTATCCTTACCAATATCAGAAGGTGTATCAATTTCATAATTATCTGAACCGTCAATAAAATCAATATAATATGTATAATATTCTATATCATTATAATTTTCACCTTTTGGTATATTAATAGTTACCTCTTCGCAACAATCATCAGAAATTGTATATCTAAAGTCTTCAGAAATAATTATTCCATTTTGATAGTTAGATTCAATTATTAGATTACTATCCTTTATCAAGTAAAATTCTCTTAGATAATTACAAGAGAAAAATAAAATAGGTAAAATAATTAATACAATATTTATAACAAGTATTATCTTAGACTTTGTAATTATATCCTTATTCTTTTTAATCTTTACTAGACATATAATAATAGATAATATATAAACTATTATTGCTACCAATGCCCCAATATTTGTAAATATACCATCCAGACCTAAATCTATGCCTAAAACAGAAAACATATTTAAAAACATAACCAAATATACTATATATATTGCATATAGTATAAGAGTACTTTTAAAAATCTTTTTTTTATTCACTATCGAATAAATAAGTATAGGTAGTGAAATTAGTGCTATTCCAATTATAATAAAATTAATACAATTTTTTACAAGCATAAATGGTACCTCCTCTTTTACATATTAATCATACAAATATGCAAGCAATTTAACTAAATCAATTTAAACTTCTAGTAACATTATACCATATTTATATATAATAGTCAAAATATTATAACACTAACATTGTATCATAAATTAATAATATATGTCTTTTTATTTTTAAAAGCTGTTCACTTAATTTCACCAACATTATACGTCACATTTAACTCATTTACGCATTTTTTCCTTCTTTTTATAAATAATCTCTATAATAATTATTGTCAAAACATAAAAATTAGCTCTCTTTGACGATTGATATAATATTAATTTATTTATTAAAGTATATCATAAATTTTATAAAATTAAATATGCATGCTAAAAAGTTATCTTTGATTTTTTTTAAATTCATTCCAATTTTGTACCAAATCTGAAATCTAATCTTAAAATTAAAATAGTGGATGTATGTATAAAACTTGACAAATTATGTAAAGATTGATATAATTAAATATATTTATTTATAGGAGGTGTAAGTGCCAATTTTTCGGTTAATCTGACAGTAAAGTCAGTTCATAATATATACACCTATTCACACCTAATTTTATAGGAGGAAAATTTATGAAAAAATTCATCGAATTATTTTTGGTTACTCTGCTGGTAAATATGTTGCTAACTGGATGCTCTAACAATAGCGAAATGGTGGAACTTCGGCAAGAGGTAGAAAATCTTCAATCAGAACTTTCGCAGTTAAAAAATCAAATGTGTGACACAAAGTCACTTGCTCCAGATGCAAGAGTTCCAGAATCACAAACTGAAACATATGAAAGTGAAACTCTAGAAGTAAAACCGAATGAAACCACAATCAAAGCTGTTACAAATGATATGTTAGATTATCTCACAATGCAACTCCAATCTGATTATTATGCTGACTGGAATGCTGTAGCAAGTTGCGACTATGCAACGGAAGAACATCTTTTAACGGCTGCTAAGCAATGTGCTACAATTTCGAATAGCAACTCTTGGGCAAAAACAATTGAAAAAAGTATATGTGAAAATTCAGCTGTTACTGGTAAAGTGTTAAAAGAGTTAGCAAACTCAAATTATACTGATGTAACTACTATCGCACATACAAAATTAGAAGAACTATAATGATAACTAATCAGACTCCCACAAGGTTACTACCAAGTGGGAGTCCTGTTTTCTATTATAACTTAATGCTATTTAATAGAAATAAAACTTATATTTCTAAAATTTATAATTATAGTTCTATATTTATCATCAATTTTTTAATATAATATCAAATCTTACAGTTTATCATATTATATATTAGTATAATTACTATTACTCATATATATTACTAATTTTAATTTATTATTTAAGAGAGTTTAAATTTATCATAATTCTTATCCCCTATAAATTTTAAATAATTATAATGGATGTAATACATACTGAAAATACAACAAAAAATACCACTCTCTGAAAGTGGTATTTATATATCTTGTTCTATTAGTTCGAACAGATACGTAGTTGGTGGAGATGGTGAGAATTGAACTCACGTCCGAAAATCCACACATATAACTTTCTCCGAGTGCAGTAAATGTTTAAAACTTGTAACTATACTATAACATTTACAAAATGTATAGTTATGTGGTTAAAAGGTACCCTCTAGTACTTAACCAAATACTAGATTTGTTAGCTAGATAAAATGATGCCTATAAAACCCCTCTAGCAAAAATTTTATAGACACGGCCGCAAATTAGGCAGCCATCATTACTGCATTATCGTCAGCGTTTATTTTTTTTCTCGTTTTTATAGTGGCCAACGAGAATCCACTACTCGCTTATTATATGATTTAAGATAACCGTCGAAACCTTACATCCCCATAGTTACATTATAGCACATTTTTTACATAATTTAAAGTATTTGGATTTAAGTATCTATTATTTTTCTTTAGTTTCCTTTTTATATCCTTACTCTTTTTTATTAATACTATATTATTTTTTTGAAAATCAAGTTTTAATAAAGACAAAGCACCTTAAAATCATACTAAAATTTTAAGGTGCTTATTTTAATCACTTAAACTTCAAAAGAATATTCACGTTCTACTATCCCAGGTGAAGTTTCTTCATAGACTACCTCGTTAGCTAAATCCTCTCTAAACCCTATCAACCTTAATATTTTCTTCGTTGCACTTGGCCCAGAGCCATTATACCCAGCAGTACAGTTATATATAGATACCCATATATTGAAATCTCTTGTACATAACTGAAGTGGCCACTGTTTAGGATAATTTACTGGAGGCATTCCTTTATTTTTGTCATAATAAAGAATCATCCGACATATTTCTTCATCCCTAAGGAACTTTTCATAAAGTCTCTCGAAAAGTTTTACCGATTCCTCACTTGTGTCTCCCTTTATGGCAATAAAAATTTTGTCCATGTCTTATTCCTCCTAAAAATTTTTTATTGGTAAATACAACTACTTTTTTTGTATTGTACCATAGTTTTGTTTATTTGTCAATTTTATGCAAAATGCTCTCAAAGTAAGTAAAAAAAGTATGATACAACAAATATTGCACCATACTTTATAATCATTTTACTTGCTATATTATTCCATTTCAGCAGTAGCACCAGCAGCTTTTAGAGCTTCTACTAATTTTTCTGCTTCTTCTTTTGGCATAGCTTCTTTTATAGTCTTTGGAGCTGAATCAACTAAATCTTTAGCTTCTTTAAGACCTAAACCAGTTGCTTCTCTAACAGCTTTGATAACTGCAATTTTTGTAGCACCAGCATCTTTTAATACAACATTAAATTCAGATTTTTCATCAGCACCAGCAGCTGCACTACCAGCAACTGGACCTGCAGCTACAACAGCAGCTGCTGCACTTACTCCAAATTTTTCTTCTATAGCTTTAACTAAGTCAGCAAGTTCAATAACAGATAATTTTTCAATTTCTTCAACTAATTTTTCTATTTTTTCCATTTTAATACCCTCCTTAAAAAATATATAAATTAATTTTTAACTATTTTAATTAAGCATTTTCTTCTAGCTTTTGTCTTGTTTGATCAAGAACAACTGCAAGATTACGTATATTTCCAAGTAATGCAGATGCAAGCATTGCATACAATGTATCTTTTGATGGTAAAGAAGCAAGTTTTTTAACTTCACTAAGGTCTATAACTTTTCCATCCATCATTGCCATTTTTACTTTATAAAAATCATTATCTTTAGCATAATCATTTATTATTTTGGCTGGTGAAACATAATCTTCATAACTAACTACTACTGCAGTTGGTCCTTCTAAGTTTCCTTCAAATCCTTCAATATTTGCTTCTTTTAAAGCATAAGATATTGTTGAATTTTTAACTACCATATAATCGTTTTGAGCTTCTTTTAAATCAGCTCTTAATTTAGTATCATCTAAAACTGAAATTCCTCTATATTCAGTTAAGATTATCATTTTTGCTCTTTTAAATTTGTCAGCAAGTTCTTCAACTTTTGCTTTTTTTGCTTCTAAAATTTTTTGACTTGGCACTTTTATGACACCTCCCTTTATATAACAAAAAGTTTCTGCAAGACTTATTACCTACGAGATATTTAGTCTAAACAGAAACTCTATATATTCCGTTTACTTCATATAAATACCTCGGTAGGATTTATGGAAATACTTCCACCTACTGTCTTGGGTTTATTTTAATTCCTACACCCATTGTTGTTGATACAGCAATAGATTTTAGATATGTGCCTTTTGCAGCTGCTGGTTTTGCTTTTACTATTGTATCAAGTAAAGCATCATAGTTTGCTTTTAATTTTTCAGCACCAAAAGAAACTTTTCCGATTGGACAATGGATAACATTATTTTTGTCTAATCTATATTCAATTTTACCAGCTTTAATATCAGATACAGCTTTTGTAACATCCATAGTTACTGTGCCAGATTTAGGATTTGGCATTAAACCTTTTGGACCAAGAATTTTAGCTATTCTTCCAAGTGAAGCCATCATATCAGGTGTTGCAACTATAACATCATAATCAAACCAGTTTTGAGATTGGATTTTTTGAATCATATCATCATCACCAACATAATCTGCACCAGCTTGTTTTGCTAATTCAGCTTTTTCTCCTTTAGCTAAAACTAAAACTTTCTTTGATTTACCTGTTCCATTTGGAAGTACCATTACACCTCTAACTTGTTGGTCAGCTTGTTTACCGTCAACTCCAAGTTTAATATGCATTTCTAAAGTTTCGTCAAATTTAACTTTAGGCATTTTAAGTGCAAGTTCAATAGCTTCCATTGAATCATATAGTTTTCCTTTTTCTACTAATTTAGCTGCTTCTATCATTCTTTTGCTCATTTCTTCTTCCCTCCTTTGGTAATAACGAACTTTTAAGTTCTCCCATAATTAGCCTATAACTTCGATCCCCATTGATCTAGCTGTACCTTTTATAATAGATACTGCTGATTCAAGTGATGATGCGTTTAGGTCTTTCATCTTTGTTTTTGCAATTTCTTCAACTTGTGCAAGAGTAACTTTTCCAACTTTTTCTTTGTGTGGTTTACCAGATGCTTTTTCTATTTTAGCAGCTTGTTTTAAAAGAACTGCAGCTGGTGGAGTTTTTAATACAAACTCAAAAGTTTTATCAGCATAAACAGTAAGTACTACTGGGAATACCATACCATTATCTTTTGCTGTTTGCTCATTGAAAGCTTTACAAAATTGCATTATATTTATTCCAGTTGGTCCAAGTGCAGGTCCTACTGGAGGTGCTGGATTAGCTTTACCAGCTTGAATTTGCAATTTAACAATATGTGTTACTTTCTTTTCAGCCATCATTTTCACCTCCTTAAAATAGGATAATATATAAATATACTTTAAGAAGTATATTATTAGCTTTTTAATTTGCTTTTTGTATTTGGTTAAATTCTAAATCTACAGTTGTTTCTCTACCAAACATAGATACTTTAACTTTAACTCTTTTCTTATCTTTAAATATCTCTTCAATAACTGCAGGATAATTGTAAAAAGGTTCTGTTATTATTCTTACACTATCTCCTACTTCAAAATCAAGATTTATTATATCGTCTATTCCAAGAGATTGCATTTCTTTTTCTGTTAATGGTAGTGGTTTATCTCCTACTCCAACAAAATCAAAAATACCTTTTATACTTTTTACAACATACCAAGTTTCATTTGTCATTATCATTTTAACTAATACATATCCAGGAAAAACTTTTTTTATTGATGATTTTTGTTGTCCATCTTTTATTTCAATTTCTTCCTCCATAGGTATAATTATCTCTTGTATCTTATCTTGTAGACCTCTATTTTCAACAATTTTTTCTAGAGTTGCTTTTACTTTATTCTCATAACCTGAATAAGTATATACAACATACCAATGAGCTACATTAGCTATGTCCTCTTTTTCCAAACTTCTCAACTCCTTCGTTTAATTAAGTATTAGCCTAGTTTATTTCCTATGATGTCCCATAATTTTCCATCTAAAAACTCTAGTATCATATCTGCTCCAAGTACAATTACAGCAAATGCAAGAACTAGTACTAAGACTAATACAGTATTATTGATTAACTGTTTTTTTGTAGGCCATACTACTTTTTTTAGTTCTCCTTTTACTCCTTTTATAAATCCCTTTGCCATATTTCAAGACACTCCTTATTACTTATTTTGTTTCTTTGTGTACTGTATGCTTACCACAGAATTTGCAATATTTATTTACTTCAATCCTATCTGGATTATTTCTTTTATTCTTTTCTGTTTCATAATTTCTTTGTTTACATTCTGTGCATGCTAATGTTATATTTTCTCTCATAAAAAAAACACCTCCACGTTACTTAACTTATGTATGCTTATTAATTTTAACATAAAATAAAACAGATGTCAATAAAACTAACACTTTTTTATGTAAAAAAATGTTATAAAAATGCAATCAGTTCTTTTTAGCTTAATATCTATTCTTTAAAATTTGTTATTTTTTTACATTTATTATATCATTTTTCCTCTCATATTATAAAATAAATGTTGTTGTATTATACCAGAATACTTGCCAAAATTTTCATCTGCATATTTTAATATATCTTTCTTTTTCATTTTTCCTCCGACTTTCTTTAAAATATAACACTGACATAACTCTTTCTACCCATACATCTATTGGAAATACCTCGCCTCTTTGACACGAAAAAAGCAAAATACAATCTGCAACTTTAGGGCCTACTCCCTTTAATTTAAGTAAAATTTGCCTTAAAGCATCTGTTGGCATTTCATTTATTTTATTTATATCTAGCTTTCCTGCTAATATCTCATTTACTGTACTATATATGTAACTATCTCTAAAACCTACTCCACATTTTCTATAATCCTCTATACTTACATCTTGCAACTGTTTAGGAGTTGGAAATAAATAATACTCTTCTCCTTCAAATATAATTTTAGAGCCATATTTTCTTGATATCTCATTTACAGATTTAGATATTCTTGGTATGTTATTATTTGCTGAAATAATATATGAAATAAGAGTTTCAAAAAAATCTTGATTTAATATTCTTATTCCACTACTATTTTTTAATGCATTATTTATATGTTCATCTATGTTTTCTATTTCTTTTTCTATTTTTTCATAATCTTTTTCTAAGTCAAAATAATACTTTACAATTTTCTCTAGATTTTCCATATTATTACTTGTTACATATATGTTACATTTATCCTGTCTAACCTTTAATACTCTATCTTTTATAACACCAATATATGTATTATTATCTACTTCATTCCACCTAAAACATTGTCCACATTCAAGTGTATATTTTAAATTAAAGCAATTTGTTTTTATACATATTTCATTATTCATTTAAACCACCTTAAAATCTATTATACCATTATTTTTTTCGACATACAATACATATTTTTTCAAAATTCTTTCAATTAAATTTCTTTTTTCATTCACATTTTTATCATAATTATACTGTATTATAACTTAAGAAACGGAGGTATTTTAATGTATATTTTAAAAAATGCTTATTTAGCAATTATACGAAACAAAGGCAGAAATATTTTAATTGGTATTATTATTGTAATTATTGCTTGTGCTTGTTCTGTTACACTTGCAATAAGAAGTTCTGCAAAAAATTTAATATCATCTTATGAAGATAAGTATGATATACAAGCTACTTTAGAAGTTAGTAGAGAAAATCTTATGAAAGATTTTAATCCAAGTTCAGAAAACAAAGAACAAGGAAGAAAGAATATGGTAGAGCAGTTTAATAATATAGAAAGTTTAACTATTGAAAATATAGAAAACTACTCAAATAGTGATTACCTAAAAGGATATTATTATACAAATAGTATAAATGTAAACTCTTCTACACTTACTAAAGCTACATCAGAAATCACAAATACTGAAGATAATAGAAAAAGGCCTGATAATATGCAAATGCCTGATAATATTTCTCAAGCAGATTTCACTTTAACAGGTTATAGTTCCTATGATGCTATGAATGATTTTATTACAGGTTCCTATACAGTTTCTGAAGGAAGTATAAGTAATGATTTTTCAGCTAACAATTGTGTAATAAATAGTGAGCTTGCAACTTTAAATAATATTAAAGTTGGAGATACTATTACTATGACAAATCCTGATGATGAAAGCAAAACATATAATTTAGTGGTAACTGGAATATTTACTCAAAATAGTACAGATATTGAAGATAGGATGGATATGTTTAGTAAATCAGCAAATACAATTATTACTAATGCAAATTTTATAAACAATATAGTTAAAAATGATAGTTCAGTTAACTATAACATTACTCCTACTTTTTTAATTAAAGATAAAGACTCTATTGAAAAATTTGAAGCTGAGCTTAAAGAAAAAGGCTTAAGTGAATATTTAGCACTTAGAACAAATCTTGATGAAGTTGAAGGTGCTACAAGTTCTATATCAAATTTATCTACTTTTGCAACTACTTTTTTAATTGTTACTTTTAGTATTGGTGCAGTTATTCTATTTGTTATTAATATGATTAATGTTAGAGAAAGAAAATATGAAATTGGTGTACTTAGAACTATTGGTATGAAAAAAGGTGCACTTACAATTCAGTTTATTATTGAGCTTTTGATTATAACAATAATTGGACTTTTAATTGGTAGCTTAATTGGTGCTTTAATTAGTGTTCCTACTGCAAATATGCTTCTTAAAAATGAAATAGAATCAAGTCAAGCTAATATACAAAATGTAAATAAAAACTTTGGTGGTAAAATGTTTGATGGAAATGAGCAAGGAAGACCTGATATGCAAAATAGAAATGGAATAAATGGTATTGTTAATGTTGAACAAATTGATTCAATAAAAGCAGTAGTTGATTATAAAGTGTTATTAAAGCTTTTTGGTATTGGTGTACTTTTAACTCTAATAAGTAGTATAGCTTCAATGATATCTATTCAAAGGTTCTCTCCTCTTACAATACTAAAAGAAAGGTCGTGATAATTATGTCTATATTAAAACTAGATAAAGTATGTTATAGATATGCAGATGCAGCAAGTAATGATTATGTTTTTAAAAATATTTCTTATGAATTTGAACTTAACAAAACTTATGCGATAAAAGGAAAAAGTGGCAGTGGAAAAACAACCTTGCTTTCATTAATTAGTGGACTTGAAAAATGTGTTGAAGGAAATATATATTTTGAAGATAAAAATCTAAAAGATATGGATTTAGATAAATATAGAAGTAAAAATATTGGAATAGTTTTTCAATCTTTTAATTTACTTACTCATTTAACTGCTCTTGAAAATGTAATACTTTCTATGGACATAAGCAAAACATACAAAAAAGAGAAAAAAGAAAAAGCATACGAGTTGCTTGAAAGTGTTGGAATTGATAAAGAAAAAGCAAATAGACGAGTTCTTAAACTTTCAGGTGGAGAACAACAAAGAGTAGCTATTGCACGAAGTCTTTCATATAATCCTAAAATTATACTTGCAGATGAACCAACAGGAAACTTAGATAAAGAAACTGAAAATGATATACTAAACATATTTAAAAAGTTAGCTAAAGAAGATAACAAATGTATTATTATCGTTACTCACTCTGATAATGTAGCAAAAAATGTTGATAATGTATTTGAATTAACAAAAAAGGGGCAATAAGCCCCTTTTATTATACTCTTCTTAAAGTTTCATCTAAAGCAAATAAATCATCTTCATTTGGATGTTTTTCTGCTAATTCAATATTATTTATATATTTTTTAACTTCACTTACCTTTTTATTTCTTCTTACATCCTTTAAAAATTTATCTTTAGTTTCTTGCTCTACTTCACCTTGACAAATAAAACTACCGATAATTTCATTTGAGCTTGAAATATGTTTTTTTACATTATTTAATATTTCGTTATAATACTCTTTTCCATTACCAAATCCACAAGTACCAAACAAAAATATTTTTTGGTTTTTTAGTGATTTTAGAAAAGTTTTCATTTTGCCTGAGAAATCTTTATTTTCTGTATATGAGCCAGCAAAAATAACATCTGCCTTAGACACATCTTGTGTTGTATCACCATAAGATATAACATCATTATATTTACAAGCCTTACTTATCTCTTGAGCAAGTTTTTCTGTATTACCAGTTATACTATCAAAAGCAATAGATATTTTCATATTATTCCCCCATTTTTTATACATATTTATCAATTAATTTTAGTAATTTCTTACTACTTTCACTTTCATTTTCTCCACTACAATCTCCCATAGATTTTATAATTGTTTCTTGGTTATCTTTCCATACAGATATATTGCAAACACCTCTATCATGTTCAAAATAATCAAAAGTTAATACATTTTCTATATCTTCAATATATTCTTTCATTTTTTTTAAATCTTCTTCTTTAACTATTCTGTCTACAAGCTTTCCTTTTTCTAATATATACTTTTTTAATCCTTCTTCAGTTTCTAAGTTATATTCCAAAAAATCAAAAGTATGACCTATATAATTCCAACCATATATTGAGCCATCATCAAATATTGCTTTACCAATATATATAAATCTCAAAGTATAATTGTAATAATATCTTGTAATTATAATTTTTCTTTCGTTTTGTTCTACATTTTCTTTTTCAATATTTTCGTCCAAAACTTAGCCTCCTTGAAGTAATATTAAAGTATACTCTATTATTTATCTACTTAATTATATCATTTTTATTAGAAAATAAAAAGGGTTTTAAAAAATATTTTACGATTAATTTTCTCTTAAAACTGAACTATTCTTGTTACACATTTCTACTTAACAATTTTGATTAATTTCATATAAAAATCTAATTTTTTATCTAAATTTTTTTATACTTAATATATAGTCATAATAATAATCTATTTTTATTATACTAAAAAATATATAATAATTCCTTATTAATCTTTGAAAATAATATTATATATTGTTTTTATCTTTTTTTAAATAATAAAATTTTTTTATTTTTTTCAGCAGATAAAGGATGTATAATATTAGTAGTTGTGCCAATTTTTTTCAAAGAATAAATAATTAATATTACTTGAGATGGAATATAACATATCCATTCTACTAAATCTAAAATTATTCTAATGTTATAATTTAAGTTAAATACATATTTTATTGCAATGCACAAATCACATAGCAATAAAAGTATAAGTGAGTATTTTAGTAATTTTATATCATTATCTAATTTAGATAATTTAAATAATTTTAGAATATTACTTATCATAAATATAGAATATATTATAGCCTCAACAATTAATAAATTTTCATTAAATACAAGCACTAATACAATATTAAGTGTAGAAAAAAATATTAATATTTTTTCTCTAGATTTCCTTATATATAAATAATAAAAAGTTTGTACTAGTATAAAAAAAGCAACTCCTAAAGTGTAATTATTTATAAATAAAAAGCAATAATCTGCTATAGCTGTAAATAATAATCCTAATTTTAATCTAACATCAATTCTTTTGGTAAAACTAAATAATAAATTAAGTAATATAGGCAAATATTTAAAAATATTTAAAATCAAAATTTCTGTGTTATTAACTTTTCCTATTACGAATAATATCAAAAATATTAGTTGTAACAATAGATATATAGTAAACATTTTAAATCACCACAAACTCGTCTGTGATTATATCATATATTTTCAATATTTTCTACAAATATATTGCAAATCAAAAAATAGCATAGCTTAATTGCTATACTATTTATTTAATATAATTATTTTAATCTATTTTTTAAGCTATTTCTAATTCTTTTTCTACATTTCCATTTTCTTCATTACTTACTTTAAAAATTGCTCTAAATATAGTTCTTGTTAAAGGCTGTATAAAAAATAGTTGTGATAATAAAGCAAATGGGAAATTTAGAACTACTTTTTGTAAAAAATATGGAATAAAGTTAATAATATAATCATTTAATGGAGCACCATTAAACCCTACACCTATAATTCCATTATATAAAATAGTAGCTAAAAAACTCATAAGTGGACACATTATTCCAACTGTTGCACATATTACAGCTGTTTCTACTATCATTTTATCATTTTTTTCAGGATTAATAGCTTTTAAAGCTAATTTTACTGATAATGGACTCCCTATAAAAATCTCACATAAGTAAGCAAGTACAAATTCAATCGGAATAAAAATTAATGAATTCTTAATAACTTCAACATTAAATCCACCTGCTTCATATGACGAGCAATAAAATACAAAACAAGGTACAGTAATTATAACAGTAATTAATGCAAACATTAATTTTTGAAATTTTGTTTGTGGCATATCATATCTCCTTTCTGAAAATAAATAAAAAAAGACGCACATATATCTAATTACATTTTTGTTCCGTAATCAGATTTACGAGCTAAAAAGCTCTACGTGTGTCGTTTCCTTTATTTATTAACAGATATTAATATATAATTTTTTTTAAAAATTGTCAAGGGATAATTTATATTTTTTATATATAAAAAAATAGTATAACTTGATTGCTATACTATTTAATTAATATTACTAATTTTTTTCTTTTACTAATTTACTTTTTTGTTCTTTATGCTTTGCTTCTTTTTCATCAAATTTTTGAACAAAATCCCTTCTTATGCTTGTAAAGTTATTAAGTAGTCTACCAGTAAATACAATTACTACTGCTAAATATATATCAACATTTAATCTACTACCCACATATACTAAGAATATCGCAATTAAAGCATTACACACAAAACCTGACAAAAATATACTTAATTTAAACTTCTTACCCATATTTGCAGAAAGAGCTCCAAATACAGAATCAAGACACGCAAGAATAGCAACTGCAATATATTGTGAGTAAGAATAAGGTATTACAACATTTAGCCCAGTTAAAATACCAGCAATTACAAATACACATATTATAATTATACCAGCTAACATTATATATTCTCCTTTCTACTCATCATCTACAGTCGCATTTTCAAATGTCTGTGTTCCTTCAAATCTAGGTATTTTTATATCAGTTTGCCTAGAAATAGATATATCAACTCCATATTCTTTTAACATATCTACTACTCCATTTTTTATAGTCATTGCACTTTCTAAATATTGTGCATTACCTATTGCTTTAATTTCAAATGGTGCAGCAACTTTCTGATAATTTACCTGTATAACAGGTCCAACACACCTTATAGCAGATGTAGCAATTATTCTTTGTCCATTAATACTTATAGCTTCAGCTCCTGCTGCTTTTAATTCATTAACAACAGTTAACAAATCACTATCGTGTACTAAAGTATCAGATCTAGTATCACCACTTGTTACACTAGCTCCATCATTTAATTTTATAACTATTCCTTCACCTTTTAAATCAGTAGTTCCTGCCATTAAGCTTAAACTATTAATTTGTTCCTTCATTGAAGAAATAAGTGTATTATTTGAAGCTGAATTGTTTTGGTATTCTTCTACTACTTCTCTACTATCATCATATTGCTTTTTTAAATCGTCATATTTTCTTTGTAAAGTTATTAAGTCATCTGCAAGTTGTGTTTCTCTTTTTCCCTGTATTATTTCTTCTGAATTGCTCATACTTTTTAATTGTGCTGTAAGCATCATACTTAAGAAAAATAATGCAAAGCCAATAATCACATATGAAACAATTTGGTATTTTTTAATAAAAAGTATAACTTTATCTAAATCAAAAGATTTCTTTTTATTTTTCTCTTTAGTAACATTTTCTTCTGATTTATTTTGCAATTATTTTCCCCTCCTTTAAAAACTTGAAAATACTGGATTTTCCTTTGTCATATCAATAACGCCAACACTGTCATCCCCAATTTTCTCTAAAATACTTTTAAAAAAAGTCATTTTATATTTTATGTCCGTATCATTTGGAAAGACCACATTAAGTTTATCATCTAGAGTTATAGTTGTCAAGGAATTTTCAAAATTTACCTTTGTAATAGTCTTATTAATGCCACTTTTATCAAATTCTTTTTTTATATTTTCAAATGCAACTAACTTTGTTATATCTATACTATTAAGTCTTGTTCCAAATGTTACCTCATCATCAAAGACAAATCCATATGCTAGAAGTTCAGTATCTAGCCTTTTTTCTACTGTACTTTCTTCTAAAATATAGCCATATTTATCTACTTTATAGAATTTATTGCTATCTTTATCAAAAGCTAAGTAACAACTTTGTCTTTCTGTTACTTTAATACTTAACTTATTTGGAAGTTTTATATGTATACTTACCGATTCAATATATGGCAACTTGGTTATATTACCTGAAACACCTTTTAAATACTGAATAAAAATGTTCTCTCCTTGCTTTAAATCAGCACTTTTTACAAGTTCATCTTTTGTATATCTTTCCGTTCCTTCAATTTCAAAACTTGTAGCATTAAAATATGGTAAAGTTAAAAGCAGTGAAATGCCTGTTGCAATTAATATAACAAAAATAATGATTAATGCTATTATAATGCGTCTTTTTCTTCTTGGCTTTTCTATTTTATTTGTTTTTTTATTATTATTTACTTTACTTTTTTTCTTCTTAGTATTACTTGTCCTACTATTTTTATACTTAATTTTCTCCAAGTATCTCACCTACTTTTATAGTACATTTATTATATATTATTTATACAATCATATATTCTTTTATCTACATCTTCCACTAAAACTTCGCTTAAATCTTCCTTTACATCTAATCTATTATATAACATCTCTTTTACATTTTCATATAAAGTAGTTTCATTTAAATCTTTTTGCTCTAGTATTTTTCCAATACCAGCTTTTTCTAATACTTTTGCGTTATAATACTGATGATTTTCAGCAGCTGATGGTAAAGGGATTAATATAGCATTTTTATCTGCAATAGCTAACTCATTAATAGTTAATGCTCCTGCTCTTGTTATACAAAGGTCAGCTACTTTATACATTTTTTCCATATCAAATATAAACTTCTCTAGTCTTAGGTATGGATCTAATGATTTTTTTATATCTTTTTCAATTTGCTCTTTTAATGCCTTAATTTCTGCGTAATTATTGTCCCCTGTAACAAGTATGTAATATATATCTTCATCTTGATTTTTTCTTAGGCTTTCAAGCAATGTTTCATTTACTTTTTTTGCACCTTGACTTCCACAAGTTACAAGTACAATCTTTTTATCTATATTATCTATTCCAAGTTCCTTTTTGCATTTATCTTTATCTAATTTTTCGATTTTCTCTTTAGTAAATTTAGTTGGAGTACCAGTAAATACTACATTATCTTTTCTTTTAAATCTTTCTACAGAATCTTTAAATCCAGTCATTACATACTTTGCTTTGCTTGATAGTAGCTTTACAGATACACCTGGATATGAATTACTTTCATGTAATATATATGGTATTTTTAGTTTTTTGCTTGCAAGCATTACAGGAACACAGATATATCCACCTGTCCCTATAACTAAATCTGGTTTAAATTCTTTTAATACCTTTTTTGCGTCTGATATACCACGATAAGCTAAATACAGTTGTTTAAAGTTTCTCAAAGTTACAGCTCGCTCTATTTTACCTGTTCTAATATGTTTAATATCAAAACCTGCATTAGAAACTAGTTTATTTTCAAGACCTGTTTTTGTTCCAATAAACAAAAACTTAGAATTTTTCTTTTTTTCTTCTATTATATTTGCTATTGCTATTGCTGGATTTATGTGTCCACCAGTACCTGCACACGCAAAAACTACTCTCATTTTACTTCCCTTCTTTTATTACTTTTTGCAACTTCTTGATATACTAAGCAATACTCCCATAGCAGCTAGATTAATAAGTAATGCAGTACCTCCATAGCTAAAAAATGGAAGTGGCATTCCTGTAACAGGTATAGTACAAGTTACAACTGCTATATTAACTAGTATTTGAAGTGCAAATACACTTGTTATACCAGTTGCCATAAGTGAACCTAGCATATCTTTTGCATTAATTGCAATTCTATACCCTCTATATATGAAAAATACAAATAAACCTAATACACATAATGTTCCTACAAGTCCAAATTCTTCTCCAAGTACAGAAAATATAAAATCATTTTGTGCCTCTGGAAGCCACAAATATTTTTGTCTACTTTGACCAAGTCCTCTACCAAATATTCCACCTGAGCCAATTGCATATAAACTTTGTGCTGCTTGCCAGTTTCCTCCCCTTATATCTTCCTCAGGATTTGCATAAGATAAAATTCTTTTCCATCTAAATGGCTCTGCCATAAAAAATACTCCAACTATCAAGATTAATATTAATAAAATTGGGATAATAACTTTAAGTTTTATTTTAAGTCCACTAGCAAATATTATTGAAGCAGAAGCTACAATCATAACTAACGTTCCACTTAAATGATTTTGCAAACTCATGATAATAAAAACAATAGCAAGAAATAGAAGAGGCCATACGTAACCTTTAAAAGTATTCATTTTTTTATAATTTCTAGCAATATATGTAGATGTTACAATAACAAGTGCAATTTTCATAAGCTCAGATGGTTGAAATTGTAATATTCCAAAGCCAAGCCACCTAGTTGCTCCATTTCTTGTAACTCCAAGTGGTGTTAATACTGCAATTAATAAAACTAAAGCAAATATATAAAACGCATAGCTAAATTTTGCATATACCTTGTAATCTATTAATGACAAAAAAAGCATTACTACTACTCCTACAAGTGCAAATATAAGCTGCCTTGATACAAAGTAATTGCTATTATTATATGAAGAAAGTGCCGAATATGAACTTGCAGAAGCAAGCATTACAAGTCCTATACATAGTAATATTATTATTGTAATAAGCATCCCAAAATCTAAGTTGCCTCTTTCTTCATTTCTATCTTTACTTTTCCCTATAACCTTAATTTTACCCATTTATATCTCCTACTAAAACTATATAAGGTATGCAATAAAACAACATATTGCTGTAATTATCCAAAAAATTATAACAACTTTTGTTTCTTTCATTCCACTTAATTCTAAGTGATGATGGAATGGGGCCATTTTAAATAATCTTTTTCCTTTTGTAATTTTAAAATATAATACTTGAAGTATAACTGATAAAGTATCAATTATACAAACAAACGCAACTATAGCAAGATAAAGTGGCATTTTTAATATTATTGCAATACTTGCTACTGCTCCACCTAGTGCAAGTGAACCTGTGTCACCCATAAAAACGTGAGCTGGATGTATATTAAATATTAAAAAGCCTAAACAAGTTCCAACTGTTGTACTTCCTAGTATTACCATTTCAGTATTGTTTTGTTTTATAGCACAAATTGTAAAAAATGTCATTATAATAGCTACTACTCCAGAAGCTAAACCATCAAGTCCATCAGTTAAGTTAACTGCATTTGAAGTTGCAAGTAATATAAATGCAGTAAATACTACAAATGCTCCTAAAGATAATGTAAATGGTTGATTTAAAACAGGAATTATTATATCTGTACCTAAATCAAATACGTTTATATATAGCACTATAAATATAGCTGACACTACAAATAGACCAAGTAGCTTTTTTAAAGGTGACAGACCTTTTGTATCTTTTTTTATAAGTTTTTTGTAATCGTCAATAAAGCCAATAATTCCAAATCCAAGTATAGCTACAATTGCTAAAATAAGTTCGTGATGTGACACAGCATTAAATGCAAGTACAGCTACAATTACAATAAGCATTATTATACCACCCATTGTTGGTGTACCATTTTTCTTTAAATGAGATTTTGGTCCATCATCTCTTACTACTTGTTCCACTTTTAATTTTTTAAGTCTTGGAACAACAATTAGTCCTAATACAAATGTTACAACAAATGAAATTACTAAATTAAGCGTTTGTGTATTCATATTTTTCTCCTTCTTTTTTTATATATTTTTATCTTCCATACTTTCTGCAAGTTCCATAACAATTTTTCTTTCATCAAATGGTATCTTTTTATTATTCTTTAGTATTTGATATGTTTCGTGACCTTTTCCTGCTATTAAAATAATATCATTTTTCCAAGCTATTCTCATAGCAAACTTTATTGCTTCTTTTCTATTTTCAATAACTTTATATAATCCTCTTGTATTTTTTATACCTGCTTCTATTTCATTCATAATTTGCTTTGGATTTTCATTTCTAGGATTATCAGTAGTTATAACAGTAAAGTCTGCTAAACGTCCTGCAATTTCTCCCATAACAGGTCTTTTAGTTTTATCTCTATCACCACCACATCCAAACACACATATAACTCTTGCTTTTGCGTGTTTTTTTGTTGTGGTAAGTATTGCTTCTAAACTTGAAGGATTATGTGCATAATCTATCATTACAGTAAATGTCTTTTTTATATCTACAATTTCACTTCTTCCAGGTACTTTAACATTTGCAAGTGCAAGTAAAATTGCGTCCATTTGACAATTAAACAAACTACAAACACCAATTGCTGCTAAAGCATTATATACAGTAAATCTTCCTGGAATATTTACGTGAACTGTTTCAAGCATTTTATTAATATACATCCTAAATTCAACATTATCTGCATTAATTCTTAAATCATTTGCAGTTAGATTTACTTCATTATCTAAGCCATAAGTTGCAATTTTTGTAGTAATCATTTTCTTTAATTTAGGTGCATATATATCATCACCGTTTATAATTGCAAAGTCAGACATAGCAAATAATTTAGCTTTAGCATTTAAATAATTTTCCATATTTTCGTGAAAATCTAAATGTTCTTCAGCAAGGTTAGTAAATACTCCTACTTTAAATCTTAATCCGTAGACTCTATCAAGCTCTAATGCGTGAGAACTTACTTCCATAACTACAAATTCCATACCAGCATCTACCATATCTTTTAGTAATTTTTGCAAATCTAATGATTCAGGTGATGTGCGTGTTGCTTCAATTTGCTTATCCGCATATGTGTTATATATTGTGCCTATCATACCTGCTTTTTTACCTGAAGCAAGTAATATATCACGAATCATATATGCAGTTGTAGTTTTTCCTTTTGTTCCTGTTATTCCTATTAATTTTAATTTATTGCCTGGATTATCATAATATACTGCAGACATTATTGCTAATGCTTTTCTAGTTGATTTAACTTTAATAACTGTAATATCTTTAGTATCAAGTCCTGATATATCTACAGTATCTTCAACAACTATACAACAAACTTTTTTATTTATAACATCTTCTAAGAATTCATTGCCGTCAAATTCAAAACCTTTAATTGCGACAAAAACATCTTTTTCTTGTACTTTACTAGAATCGTACTCTACTTTTCCTATGTCAATATTGGTATTACCAATTACTTCTATGTCTTTTATACCTTCAATTAAATATTGCAAAAGCATTATGCTTTCCTCCAATCACAAAATATATATAATTATATCATATTATAACTTGATTTGTAAACTTGTAACAACAAATTATGGTAAATCAGTTGTGCTTACACATTTTATTGTTACAATAGAACCTTTTTCAATAACTGAATCCGGTGTTGGATCTTGTGTAAGTACATAGCCAGAGCCTACGATTCTTACATTTAATCCTGCATTTTTAAATAATTTTATTGCAGCTTCAGCAGTTTTATTTCTAACATCTGGAACTGTTGTAGTTGGTTTTTCTTTATCGTCTATATATGCCATAACTGTTGAATCTTCCATAAGTGAAGCTCCAGCTTTTGGTATTTGATTTTTTATAATGTCATCATCTTTTACATCTCCATTTGTACCTAAATTAAAGCCTTGTGATTTAAGTAATTCTCTTGCTTCTGATATTTTCTTTCCTATTAATTCAGGTATTATTTTTTCTTTAATGCTATTTTCTTCAAGTGTATAATCTGTTGGAACATTTAAATATCTAAGTGACTCGTCAAGTATAGAGCCTACAACTGGTCCACAAATTGTAGCACCTCCGTGACCTGATACACCTTTTGGATCATATAAATTAACTACAACGACAAGTTCTGGTGAAGATACAGGAGCAATACCTGCATAACCTGCTAAATATACTAAGTTATCTCCTCTACCATTTTCTCCTGTAGCAGTTTTACCTGCGACTCTATATCCTCTTACTTTACCTGATGTAGCAGTTCCATCAGTTACTGTACTTTCAAGTGCACTAAGCAATTGATCTGCAGTATTTTTTGACATTACTTGCCTTAATATTTTCGAATCAACTTTCTTTTCGTAATTTCCATTTCCACTTTTTATTTCTTTTACTACATAAGGTTGAATTAAATTTCCACCATTTGCAACAGCACAATAATTAACTGCAGTTTGCAATGTTGAAATTTGTATTGTTTGGCCAAATGATGTAGTAGCAAGGTCAATAGCAGTCATAGTGTCTGGATCGTGCATTATTCCTGCAGCTTCTCCTGGCAAGTCTATACCTGTTCTTGAGTATAGGTTAAAAGCTTTTAGATATTTACAATATGTATCTATACCTATTCTTTGTGACACCTGCATAAAAACTGGGTTACACGAATTCATAATTCCTTCTCTTAATGACTCACTTCCGTGACTTCTTGGGTATCTCCAGCATTTTATATCCCAATTTCCAACTCTCATAATTCCTGCACAATTAAATTCTCCTGCTTTGTCAAGTTCTGTTACATTTTCTTCAAGTGCAGCAGTAGCAGTTACAATTTTAAAAGTTGAACCAGGTTCTTGTGTATCTGATATAACCTTATTTCTCCACATCTTCTTTAGTTCATCACTTTTTTCATCTTTGCTTAATGTATCCCATTTCGCTTTTAATTCGTCTGAATATGGCTCAAATGGATTATTTGGATCATAAGTTGGCATAGTTGACATTGCAAGGACTTCACCTGTTGTAGGCCTAATGACAACTGCCATACCATATTCAGCATCATTTTCTTTAACTGCTTTACTTAAGTATTTTTCTACAACACTTTGTATTGTTGCATCTACAGTAAGCACTATATCATTACCATCAACTGGCTCTATGTATTGTTCATTTGTAAATGGAGTTTCTCTACCTCTTCCATCAAAACTTCCTACAATTTTTCCTGGCACACCAGAAAGTTCTTCGTCATAATATGCCTCTACTCCATCTAAACCTTGATTATCTGTTCCAACAAATCCTAATACGTGTGCAAGAAGTTCTGTATAAGGGTAAATTCTTTGAGTATCTTCATCTACTCTAATACCTTCTACATCTTCATTATTTATATAATTTAGTAATTCATTTGCTTTATCTTTATCTATCTTGTTTGCTATTATTTCACTAGAGGAATTTTTATTTAGTTTATTTAAAACTTCTTCTTTATCTAGTTCAAGAATTTCAGCAAGTTTAGTAGCAACACTTTCTTTGTCTTCACTATCTATACTTTTTGGCACAACACTTACATTATTTACAGATACACTTTGAGCTAAAACTTTTGTACCTGTTGCATCATAAATAGTACCTCTTTTTGCTGGTACAGTTCTTTGCCTTGTTTGTTGTTCATATGCCTTTTGTGTATAATAATTTGACTTTATTATCTGTATATATACAAGCCTTGAAAGTAGCAAAACTGCAAAGGATATGCATACTATCATTATTACTAATATTCTTTTTTGATTTTTTAAAGACATATATGCCAAAGTTTTTTCACCTCTTTTTAACTAGATTATATCATATATATAAAAGAAAACCAAGTCAAATTATAGTTATAATATATAATACTTATAATTTGGCTTAGTTATTCCTATTTTCTTTAAAATATCTTGTTTATTATATCTTTAATATACTCTACTATTTTTTCAAATATATTCAATTCTTCGCCCACTTCAACCGAAGAATTTGCTTCAGTTGTATCAACATAGATTGTTTGATTTTTATCAGGTTTTTGCATACCAAGTTGTTGCTTAGCATATGCTTCAATTTTATTTAAATCTGTTTCTTGTTCTACTTCTATTTGAGAAGAAAGTAAACTTGATTCAACTTTTGAAAGTTCACTTTTTAAATTTTGTGTTTCTAAATTTTTTTCGCTTATTAAATTATAACGATAAGTAATAACCATTACCATTGCAAAAATACAAAATATAAATGTCATAACTGCAACATTATTTTTTTTCTTTATTTGCTCTCTTTTGTTTTTTCCAGTTTTTACATTTCTGTTTGGTTGTATTTTTGTATAGTTACTGTACTTTTTCGCCGTAGAACCAGATTCATAAAAATCGTCATATAGCTTCCTAGCGGGCATTAAGTTTCACCTCTTTTTTAGTTAATTCTTTCAAACACTCTAAGTTTTGCACTTCTTGCTCTTGGATTTTCCTTTAGTTCTTCTTCACCTGAGGTAATTGGCTTTTTTGTAATTATTTTTCCATAAGATATATAATTACAAATACATACAGGTAAATCTTTAGGGCAAGTGCACCTACCTTCCATTTCTTCATATGTATGTTTTACAATTTTATCTTCTAGCGAGTGAAAAGTTATAATAGCAAGTCTTCCTTTATCATTTAATGCTTTAATGCTATCTATAACTGTTTGCTTTAGCTTTGTTAACTCTTCATTTACTTCAATTCTTATTGCTTGAAATACCCTTTTTGCTGGATGCTGCTTTTCATTTAATGCCTTTTTTGGCATTGATTTTTTTATAATATCTACAAGTTCAAAAGTTGTTGTTATATTTTTTTCTTTTCTTTCTATACAAATATTTTTTGCTATACTTTTTGAATATTTTTCTTCTCCATAGTCAAAAAATATTCTTGAAAGTCTATCTTCACTATAATTATTTACTACTTCATAGGCACTAAGTTTATCGTCTGTGTTCATCCTCATATCAAGTCTGCTATCTTGCATATAACTAAAGCCACGAGAGGCTTCGTCTAATTGATATGAAGAAACTCCTAAGTCAAGAAGTATTCCATCTACGTAAGATATTCCAAGATTATCTAAAATACTTAATATATTAGCATTGTTATTATGTACTGCTTCAAAATTGCTAAACTCTTTTAATTTATTTTTTGAGGCTTCAATTGCTACTTTATCTCTATCAATTCCAATCAGCTTACCAGTTCCATCTAGCTTTTTCAAAATTTCATATGAGTGTCCTCCACCACCAAGTGTACCATCTACATATATATGTTTTTTTCTTATATTCAAATTTTCTATACACTCATTTAGTAAAACTGATTTATGTTTAAACTCCATTTTCTACTACCTTTACTTTTTTAAATTAAATTAAAATATTTTATCTTTTGTTCATTAAAAATTTTTTCTTTTGTTTTTACTAATCTATAATAAATAATAGCTTTTGTCTTTTGTCGTCTTTTTTGGTTTACTCTTTAGTTTATTTTTCTTTTGTTTATTAAATTTTTATCTTTTGTTTATTTTAACCTTTTCTTTTGTTCCCTTAATTTTTTATCTTTTGTTTGCTTAAAATTTCTTTTGTAATTATATAGTTAAATGCCAAGGTCTGACATTTGACTTGCTATTTCGTCTACATCCATATTTTCATCACTTGTATAATTATTCCATTTATCTTTATCCCATATTTCTGCTCTTGTACCCACTCCAACGATAGTAACCTCTTTTGTAATATTTGCATAATCTCTTAAATTTTGTGGAATATTTATTCTACCTTGTTTGTCTATCTCACACTCTGTAGCCCCTGAGAAAAAGAATCTTACAAAATTTCTAGCATTAGTATTAGTTAATGGTAAAGTTTTAAGTTTAGTTTCAAATGTTGCCCACTCTTCTTTTGAATAAGCAAATAAGCAATTGTCAAGTCCTTTTGTAACTATAAAAGACTCGCCAAGATCCATCCTTAACTTTGAAGGAACACTTACTCTGCCTTTTGTATCTATGTTGTGATTATACTCTCCTAGCAACATTTTTTCTCACCTCACTTCTTACCACTTTATACCACTTCTTACCACTTCACTACCATTTTAGTATAAAAATTTTTAAAAATCAATACTTTTTTGAAAAAAAATTAAATTTTTTTAATATTTTCACTTTTAATTTCTTCTAATTTTTTTTACTATATTAAATAGAACATCTGAAATATACTCAATATCTTCTTTTGTGTTAGCATCTCCAAGTGTTATTCTTATTGTACTTAAAGCTTGAGATTTAGATATTCCCATAGCACTTAATACGTGTGATGGAGTTTCTACTTGCAAGTTGCACGCACTTCCATTTGACATACAAATTCCTTCCATATCAAGTAGTAATAGCAAAGTCTTCGCATCTACTCCATTTATCGATAAACTTATATTTCCAGGTAACTTATTTTCTATATCTGCATTAATAATTACATCTGGTATATTTTGTATAATGTTATTTTTTAATGTATTTCTTAAATATGATACTTTTTCATTATGTTCATATATATTATCATTTGCAAGTTCCATTGCTTTTGACAGACCTACAATTCCTGCTACGTTTTCTGTTCCAGCACGTTTGCAATGTTCTTGATGTCCTCCAAGAATTACAGGGTCAAAATTGATATTTTTTCGTATATATGCAGCTCCTATTCCCTTAGGGCCAAAAAATTTATGTGCAGACAAAGATAGTGCGTCTATATTTAACCTATCTACATCTATTTTAGTATGTCCTACTGCTTGAACTGCATCAGTATGAAAAAAAATTCCTCTTTCTTTTGCTATTTTTCCTATTTCATAAATAGGCTCAAAAACTCCAACTTCATTATTTGCCATCATTACTGAAATTAAAATTGTATCTTTCCTTATAGCTGAGATTAAATTTTGAATTCTAACTAAAGCATTACTATCTACATCAAGATATGTAACTTCAAATCCTTCCTTTTCAAGTTCCTTACAAGTATTTAAAACTGCAAGATGTTCTACTTTGCTTGTTATAATATGCCTTCCTTTATCTTTATTTGCTCTTGCTATTCCAAGTAATGCCATATTATCTGCTTCACTTCCACTTGAAGTAAAATACACTTCTTGACTATCACAATTTAAACACTTTGCAACTTTTTTTCTTGCTTCTTCAACTGCACTTCTTGACTTTCTTCCAATAGAATATATAGCTGACGCATTTCCAAAATTCATTGTAAAATATGGTAGCATTTCGTCTAATACTTCTTTTTTTACATATGTAGTTGCACTATAATCACAATATACTATTTTTCCCATATCATTTTCCTCCAAAAAAACTGTAAATAATACTATTATATAATATGTATTACTTACAGTTTTTGTCATTTATATATATACAAAAAACATTTTTAAGATTTTCTATTTTAGAAAAGTAAAACTTAGTATAATTCTTTTTTTGCAAAATCTACTTGCAATAACTTTTCTAAAGTACAAAAAAATTAGGTTTGTATCAATAACTGGTACAAATCTAATTTTTACCTATTTTTATATATCTACTTGCTCTCCTAATATTACATTTGAATTAGAAGATTTTGTTTCTATCATTTCATTTACCAAATTCAATGTTTCAGCTGTATAATTTACTTTTATTTCTGCACCACTTTCAGTAGCTGCATAAGTGAATATTTTTCCATATACATTTGTTTCAGCATTTTTTATAGTTATATTTGTTTTTAATTTATAACAATCATAAAACAACCTTTCCATATTTGTTACATTGCTCGTATCAAAATTACTTATATCTAAACTTGTTAAGTTATTACATCCATCAAACATATTGTTCATATCTGTTAAACTACTCGTATCAAAGCTACTTAAATCTAAACTTGTTAAACTTTTGCAACCATTAAACGTACGGTACATATTTTTTACTTTACTTGTGTTAAAGTTATTACCAAAATTTATACTTTTTAAATTAATGCAATTTCTAAATGTCCAATACATTTCTTCCACATTGCTTGCATCAAAATTACTTAAATCTAGACTTGTTAAATTTATACAATTATAAAACATAGAATACATACTGTTCACATTACTTGTATCTAATACACTCAAATCTATCTCTTTTACTGCACTAAAATTTTGAAATATCCATCTCGAATCTCTGTTTGCTATTACCTTTCCGTTTCCACCTATTGTTAATTCATAGCCTCCATTTCCATCATCCACTAACCAAGCCATTACTGCTCCATTATTTTTTACTGATACATCCCAATATTCTACTACTTCATTTGGTACTTTATTTTTTGTTATAAACTTTATCTTAGTTATTTTTGTTTTATATTTATCCTCCCAAAAACCAAAATTTGCTGTTGTACTTGGCTTTAATACTGCGTCATTTGGATTTCCTATTATATAGTCCATACTTTCTGCTATTTCTTGCTTCTTTTTATCTTGTCCTAAATATGCAAGTCCTACATCAAACGCTTGTATTTCGCCTGTATAATTTCTATGTATTACCCCTTCATAATCTTCTTCTTTTATTTTTGTTTTATCTCCTTTGTATTTTGCCATTAAGTCCCCCTGTCTTATTCCATATGCATTTTTTATTTCTTGCAAATCACTTCTAAATGTTGCCTCTTTAGCATTACTCATTGGATTATTATATATTACTGTATTTACAATTGAGGCAGCAAGTATTATTATTACTACTATTGTGATTAACATTACTATTAAACTAATTCCTTTTTTCATATACTCTTCCTCCTTACCTAATTTAGACAAACAAAGCCAGTGCTAGAATATTTTACCCATATTCTAACACTGGCTTTTTTAACCTATTTATTTTTTTAATATTATCTAGTATGTATGTATGTATGTATGTATGTATGTATGTATGTATGTATGTATGTATGTATGTATGTATGTATGTATGTA
>CANQLD010000004.1 GCA_947624625.1 uncultured Clostridia bacterium
AAGAAAAAATCAACCAGTTTAACTGATTGATTTTATATCTTCTGTTCTATAAAGTTCGAACAGAAACTTCGCTGGCTGGGCTAGCTGGATTCGAACCAGCGAAATGCCAGAGTCAAAGTCTGGTGCCTTACCGCTTGGCTATAGCCCAATATATAATATATTTAATGGGGTGGAAGATGGGACTCGAACCCACGGTCTCCAGTGCCACAAACTGGCGCGTTAACCAACTACGCTACATCCACCATGTCTACAGTACTTTATTATTATAACTTATTAATGGTGGTTTTGTCAACAATTTTTTTAGTATCTTTAAAAATTTTCAAAAAATTAATATACTGATATTTAAATCAAAAACGAATTTTAGGTAAAATTTTTAAATTATTAATAAAATCTTGTTCATACATTAAAAATCTTTCAGATAAATTCATAATACTTTTACTTTTTATTTTTGCCTCTTTACTACTTTTCTGTATCTCATCAATATTAATTTTGCTTTCTTGAATCAAAATATTTAAAAACTCTTGTAAATCACTTTCATTAGTTAAATTTATTTTTACACTCATATGTTTCATAATTTTACTAAATATACTGATTTCTTTTACTTCCTTATCTCTTCTTTCAAGCATTGTTTTAGCTGATGCCGCTATTTTTCTATAATTATATAATTTATTTTTTATTAAACTAATTATACCTTCTAATACATCATTATTTAATTCAATTATCATATTTAATGTTTTTCCAAAAAGTTCTTGTTCAACTTTAGCTTTCTCGTATATATACTCTAAAAACGAAACATCATCATACATTTATTATCACCACTAATATTATTTCTAAAAACTGTTCCTATTATTCAAATAATTAAAGATAAAAGAGGATTAAAAAAACTAATCCTCTTTTAATTCAAATTTTTATTCTATAAAATCATCAAAATAATACTTAAGATTTGTACGTCTAAGTTGTCTAATGATATAAAAAACATCCGGAATATCTATAAAATGTTCTAACTCTTTAGTTTCCATTGTATAGATTAAAACAAGAAAGAATTTATACACATCATACCTATCAAAAAGGCAAACATTATCTTCTCTATTAGTCTTGTATATGTAAAATCTATTTTTTTGAAATACACTTTCCATCATACATTTAGTAAAATTACCTTTTTTTATATCAGCAATTCTTCTAGCATACTTTTTACTATTTAGAACGTAATAGTAATTTATTAACTTCCTTCTGCATATTCTCTTAAAGTACTCTTTCCTTTCCTCTATGTCACGTAGCCATTCCTTACAATTTATTATTTCTCTTGCAATTTCGTGATTATAGTCTCTATATCTAGATACTTTCCGTATTCTCCTTTCTTCCTCTATATCACAATCACAATCAAAAGTAGTACTACAATAGGCATTCATAGTAATTCCTCCAATTCTTACAAGTAGTATTAACTATTGTACATACTTTTTTTCTTTAGCTTGATTATATATTAATATAATTTATATGTCAATACATTTTACTTTTTTATAAAAATTCAACTTTAAAATTGAATATGTTGCAATTTTTTCTATTTTATAATATATTTAATATAATAAAAATATACTGGAGGCAGATTAAATTGAATGATTTTATTTTAAATATTAAAAATATATGTACTAATATAGATTTTCTTGAAAAATTATTAATATCTACAATTATTTTTGCTTTTTTCTATATATGTAGTTCTATTTTTTCTAAAATAATTGTTAAAATATTTTGTAAAAAAGAAAGTATAAAAACTAAGAAAAAACTATCTGAACTTCCTTTGTATGCACCAATCAGATATTTCTTTATATCTCTTGGTATTTATCTTGCAATAGCTAATCTAAACATATCTAAAGATATATTTGATATAGTTTCAAAACTTTTTAGAATATCTGTTATTTGGTTTGTAGCTATGGCAATAGCAAATATGATTACTCCAAGCTCGCAAATATTTGCAAAAATAAATAAAAATGTAAAATTTACAAAAAAAGATAAGGCCACTACCTTGCTATATAAAATAATAAGAGGACTTATTTACCTAATAGCTATAGTGATAATTATATCCGAACTTGGATATGATATAAATGGCCTTATAGCAGGACTTGGTGTAGGCGGACTTGCAATATCTCTTGCAGCTCAAGATACACTAAAAAATCTAATTGCAGGACTAGTAATGATTTTTGATAAACCATTTATTGTTGGGGATTGGATACAAACACCTGATATAGAAGGAATAGTTGAAGATATAACTTTTAGAAGTACAAGAATTAGAACATTTAAAGATTCTATAACCACAGTACCAAATTCTGTTATTTCAAATGCAATGTTAACTAACTGGAGCAAAATGGAAAAAAGAAGAATTAATTTTGAACTTGTTGCAACATTTAATACTCCACTTAAAAATATTTGTAACGCAATTGAAAAAATAAAAGAAATATTAATTAATACACCTAATGTGCATAACGAACCTATATATGTTAATTTTTCTGATATTTCAGATAATGGTCAAACAATTTACGTATGTTTTTATATAGATAGAACAGATTATAATTCATATCTTTCTATTAAAGAAAATGTAAATTACAAAATTATGCAGATTTTAAAGCAAGAGAAAGTAGAACTTGCATACAACACACAAACTATTTATTTAGAAAACGAGCTAAAAAAATAATAAATTAGGTTTGTACCAAATATACGGTACAAACCTGATTTTTTTATATAATTACTTCATTTCCTAATATTACATTAGATTTTTCTGACTTTGTATTTATCATATCATTTACCAAGTCTAGTGTTTCAGAGGTATAATTTACCTTTATTTCTGCACCATTTTCTGTAGCTGCATTAATGAACATATTTGAATATGACGTTGTTTCAGGATTTTTTATAGTTATACTAGTTTTTATTTTTCTACAACTATTAAACATGTTTCCCATATATATTACACCACTTGTATCAAAGTTACTTACATCCAAACTTGCTAAACTACTACATCCTGAAAACATATTCTCCATATTTGTTACTTTATTTGTTTTAAATCCACTTACATCTATACTTGTTAAACTTCTACAACCACTAAACATCCTCCACATACTTTTTACACTACTTGTATCAAAATGACTTACATCTGTATTTATTAAATTGGAACAATCAATAAACATACCACCCATATCAATTACACTACTTGTATCAAATTTACTTATATCTACACTTTTTAAACTAGTACAACTACAAAACATATAATACACAGTTGTTACATTACTTGTATCAACTTTATCTCCAAAATTTATAGTCGTTAGATTATGACATTGGTCAAACATTCTATTCATATCTGTTACCATACTTGTATCTAATGCTTTCATATCTATCTCTTTTAAACTTGTAAACCATCTAAACATACAACCCGAATTTTTATTTGCTACTACTTTTCCATTTCCTCCTATTGTTAATTCATAGCCTTCATTTCCATCATCTACTATCCATGCCATTACTGCACCATTATTTTTTTCTGATACATCCCAAGAATCTATTACTCCTTTTGGCACTTTATTATTTTTTATAAAATTTATCTTAGTTATATTTGTTCTATATTCTTCTTTATGAAAATCTTCTTGTGGAATATTGTAATCCCATTTTCTTAATATAGATTCATTTGGATTACCTATTATATAGTCCATACTTTCAGCTATTTCTTGTTTCTTTTTATCTTGTCCTAAATATGCAAGTCCTTCTTCAAACGCAAGTATTTCGCCTTCATAATTTCTATGTACTACACCTTCATAATCTTCTTCTGTTATTTTGTTTTTATCTCCTTTGTATTTTGCCATTAAGTCTCCTTGTCTTATTCCATATGCCGATTTCATTTCTTGAAGGTCACTTCTAAATGTTGCCTCTTTAGCATTATCCATTGGATTATTATATATTACTGTATTTATTATTGAGGCTGCAAGTATTATTATTACTACTATTGTTATTAACATCACTATTAAACTTATTCCTGTTTTCATTGTTTTTTTCATATACCTTTCCTCCCTTACTTATTTTAGACGCACAAAGCCAGTGCTAGAATATTTCTCCCATATTCTAACACTGGCTTTTTTAACCTATTTATTTTTTTAATATTATCTAGTATGTTTATGTATGTATGTATGTATGTATGTATGTATGTATGTATAGTGTATTCATATTTCTAGCTCCTTTAGTTTACATATTTTTGTTTGTTTTATCTTAACCTCTGTTTTTATTCTACTACATTTTTTTCTTTTTTACAATATTTTTTCTATCTTCTATGTAAAAATACTATATTATTTGATATCCTTTCTAATGTTAAAGCAATTCTTTTTCTTCTTAAATAATTTGTACCATTAAAAATAGTAACCTTTTTGCAATTTTTTAGATTTGTATTCACCTAAATTCTCCTCCTCTACTTCTATATGATAGTAATATATGAGAAAAAATTAAATATGTGAGTACTAAACTTACAAGCATTTTTCAAATAATGTTTGTAAAATAAAATAAAATATGTTATACTGTATATGTTTATATATGTAAATAACAATTGGAGATGATTAAATTTTATGCTATGTTCGGTATGCAAAAAAAATATGGCAGTCATATTTATAAATAAACTAGATAAAGATGGAAAGCAAACAAACGAAACAACTGGGCTTTGCATACAATGTGCAAAGAAACAAGGAATTGACCCACTTGCAAATATTATGAAGGAAATGACAAATATGTCTGAAGAAGATATTGAAAATATGTCAGCTCAATTTGATTCTATGTTTAATGGCTTATCTGATGATGAAGATAACGAATTAAATGAAAATTCAGAGTTTTCTTTACCTAATATATTTGGCAATTTTATGCCTAATAAAGAAAAAAAGCAAGAAAAAGAAACCGATTCAAAAGAAGGCAAAAAGGATAAAAAGAAGAAAAAGAAAACAAAATACCTTGATACTTTTGGAGAAAACTTAACTGAAAAAGCTAGAAATAACCAACTAGACGAAGTAATTGGAAGAAAAATAGAGCTTGAAAGAATGATACAAATCCTTAATCGTAGAAGCAAAAATAATCCTGCTTTAATTGGTGAGCCTGGTGTTGGTAAAACAGCTATTGTAAATGCTCTTGCTATTGCAATTGCTAAAGGTGAAGTTCCAAGTAAATTAGTAAATAAAGAGGTTTACTTAATAGATATGACTTCACTTGTTGCAGGCACACAATTTAGAGGACAATTTGAAGCTAGAGTAAAAGGCCTTATAGACGAGTGTAAATCACTTGGTAATATCATACTTGCTATTGACGAAGTTCATAATATTGTTGGTGGACTTGAACACGATAATTCAATGAATGCTGCAAATATGTTAAAACCTGCTCTTGCTAATGGTACTGTACAAATAATTGGAGCAACAACTCTAAAAGAATACAGGAAATATATTGAAAAAGATAGTGCACTTGAAAGACGTTTTCAACCAGTAATTGTTGATGAGCCAAATGCAGAAGATTGTGCAAAAATACTTAAAGGTATAAAAAAATACTATGAAGATTATCATAAAGTAAAAATATCTGATGAAATTATTATGGATGCAGTAAATCTTGCAGATAAATATATTCACGATAGATTTCTTCCTGATAAAGCGATTGATTTAATAGACGAGGCTTGTGCAAGAGTTAATCTTGAAGATATAAACCTTGCAAAACTTGAAAAATTACAGATAGAGTTAAATTCAATTTTAGAAGAAAAAGAAGATTTAGAGCAAATGCTTGAAGAAAACTCTAATGAAACAAAGGAAGAATATACTGAAACAGAAGACATTTCTACATTTGAAAAAACTGCTAAGCTAAAAGAAAGAGAATGTAAAGTAAAAGCAGAAATCGAGAAACTAGAACAAACTATTAAACCAAAAGCAGTAACATTTGACGATTTAGCACAAGTAGTTGAACTTTGGACTAAAATACCAGTTATGAGAATAAAAACTGCTGAAACTACAAAACTTTTAAATTTAAAAGAAAATTTAGAAAAAAAGATAATTGGACAAAACCACGCAATAGCTTCACTTTCAAATGCAATACTTAGAAAACGTGCAAATATTAGAAATATTAACCGTCCACCTTCATTTATATTTGTTGGCCCTACTGGTGTTGGTAAAACTGCACTTGTTAAAGCACTAGCTTATGAAATGTTTGATAATGAAGATGCTGTAATAAAACTAGATATGTCTGAATATATGGAAGCACATAGTACATCAAAATTAATAGGTGCACCTCCAGGATATGTTGGTTATGATGAGGCAGGACAACTTACTGAAAAAGTTAGACGTAATCCATATAGCATTATATTATTTGACGAAATTGAGAAAGCTCATCAAAGTGTTTACAATATACTACTTCAAATTCTAGATGACGGAAAACTTACAGATTCACAAGGTAAAACAGTTTCATTCAAACACACAGTAATAATACTTACATCAAATCTTGGCACTAATTTTAAAAGTGATGGTTATGGTTTTGCAAATGCTAAAATTGAGGAAGATTTACTTGAAAACAAAGTTTCAGAGGCTTTAAAAGAATTCTTCTCACCTGAATTTTTAAATAGAATTGACGATATTATAACATTTAAAAAATTATCACATAATGATATATTAAAAATTGCTAAATTAATGATTAATGAATTACAAAGCGAAACTAAAGAAAAGAAAGTTCTATTTGATTATACAGATAAAGTAGTAGAATTTATTGTTGAAAAAGGCTATAATGAAAAATTTGGTGCAAGACCACTAAGACGTGCTATTCAAAAGTATATTGAAGACCCACTTGCTCTTAAATTTATAAAAGGAGAAGTAAAAGAAAAGAAAAAATACCTAATAGATGTACAAGATGGTAAAATTACAATAAACTAAAATTAGAATATTAAAAGCTGGAAGTACTTTCACTTCCAGCTTTTTGTATATTTATTATATTTTATGAATCTTCAAGTGATACCTTAACTAATACACCGTTAAAATCAGTAAATAAATCAGCATTAGAATATGCATAATCACCAAAATCTGTTGCAAATTTAGAAACTTCTTTTTTATAACTTTCTGCTATAATTGGTATTTCATTCCACTTTATACGTTCATAAACCTTGTCTATATTTATTCCGTCTTCTGTAAAGCTTAAGTATAAAGTAGAATACTCTGTATATTTTACAAAAATTTCTATTAATACTTGGCATACTTTATCAAATTCACTACAAAGCATATTTTTTCTTTTTTCATTTAACATTTTAGTACGTTCTTTTAGACTTCTTCTAGTAATAAGTGAAGCACAATATTTATAAACACGGCCTTTTGGTTTAAGTATTTCAAAATAAGGATTAAAAGAAATGAACTCACTAAAGTCTTTAATAAAGGTGTCTAAATCATCCGCATATTTAAAGCATATCATTGGAATTTCACTTTTATCAATATGTTCATCTTCATCTCCCATTACTAACTTATCAGATATTATATTCCATATAGGTACATAATTTCTTCTTGGATCCCTACTAAATATACTCATCAGCTCTTCACATACTATTTCAAATTCCAGCTCCAATCTTCTACTCCGAACATCAACTAAATTTTTAAATCCTTCTTCTAAGTACATAGAAATTTCCTCCTTTTAGAATAATAAATTGCATAGTAATTATATCAAAATCTTTACAAGTAGTCAAGAAAAAAGAAGGATATGCTCCTTCTAGCTTTCCAAATCTTCTATTATAAGATTTAAATCTTCCTTTGAATCAACTTTTATTCCAACATTTAATTCTTCTATCATTTCAGGACTAATAAGATCTTGTGGAATATCTATTTTTTGATATACTGTACTAACTGTATCATTAACTCTACTATACACAACTACTATTCCATTTTCTAATTTAACATTAAAATGATTTGGACAATTTTGATCTACTTTTTTGTAAAATACAAGTCTTTCATTAGATTCTTCTAGTATTTCATACTCATTTTCACTTTCTTTTTGTTTTGCAATTTCTTTTTCCTTCAATTCTTCAAGAGTAGTATTTGATATAATTTCACTATTATCTATTTTATGCCCACAAAGTGTATATTCTTCTTCATACACAAGTTCAATATCATACTTTTCTTCTGCCTTGCTTTCTGTGTAAATACTAACTTCATCCTCTGTATTTTTATTCATAACACTTTCTGCAAGTTCATTTGCAGAGTTTCCTTTTCCAACATTAAAACCAATATATACTCCAAACATTAAAAGTACAACAAACATTGATATAACTAAAATCCTATACTTTGTTTCTATTCTCATTTTTATCACCTTCATTTATATAGTTTCCAAACTTTAGGATTTTATACAATATATGGAAAAAATTATATATCAAATTTAATTGCACCATCATTTTCAGTTATATATATTTTAATTCCTTTACTCTTTAATCTATCTACTATTTCTTTTGAAGGATGACCATATACTTTTTTCTTCGAAGATATTATAGCATTTTCTACTTTCAAACTATCTATAAATTCTTGTGATGTTGAAGTTATAGAGCCGTGATGTCCAACTTGCATTATTTTTATATTTTCAAGCTTAATATTTCTTTTTAGTAAATATTCTTCTGTTTTGCAAGTTGCATCTCCCATAAATAGCAAGTATATACCATTTACTTTAACTAAAATTACTTGACTATTTGCATTTTCAATATCTTTATCAACTATTACCTCGTTTATATCTGGTGCAAGTATTTCTAAAGTTATATCTTTATACTTAAAGCTATCACCTATATTACTATTTACAAAAGCTATATTTTTTTCTTTTGCAAAATTTTTTATTTTTTCATAATTTTCATTTGCTACTTTAGGCTCCTCATATACTATCTTTTCTATTGGTATATCAAAACCATTACTTAACAAAAGGTTTATATGGTCATTATGGAAATGTGTTAAAAAGCACACATCTATTTTACTTATTCCCTTTTGTTTTAGAAAAGCTTCAAGCACATTTCTAGCAAGATTTTTTGTAGTCGAGCCACAATCTATTAATATATTCTTTCTTTGATAGCGAATAAATGCCATATTGCCTTGCCCTACGTTAAAATAATATACATAGTTTTCTAGATATAATATGTTTATATAGTATAAAGCTACAAAAAAGATATATAAACTTAAAAAGATACTAAGTAATAGTTTTGCTTTTTTCACATTCTCTCTTTTAAAATATAGTATTGCTTTTTTTCTATACCTATATGCTATAAAAAAAATATAGTAAAGAATAACTATATAAAAAGCAGGTTTTGGAATATTTACAATACAAGCAAACTTAGTACAAAAAGTAGATAACTTGATTAATAAAAAAATCATAAGATTTAAAGCACTAAATAGTATAGTTGAAACAAATGGAATAAACATTAAAAACAAAACTAAAAATCCTAGAAAAAATACAATAGACGCAAGTGGATATATAACTATATTTGCTAAAAAAGATGTAACTGAAATTTCATTAAAATAATATATTTGAACTGGAAGTACCAAAATCTGAACAGAAATATACATTGATAAAATTTTATTTATACATTTAAAAAAGTTATATAATATTACCTTAAGCTTATTTGTTTCTATATAATCATATTTTAGAAAGTTCTTTAATTTAACATCAAAAAAGCTATTTATTTCACTAAAAAAAGTTATAATTGAAAGAACTGCAAGATAAGATAAAATAAAACTAATATTAAATATGATATATGGATTATATGTAACAAGTAATAGTGCTGAAAAAATCAAAGCAAAATACTTATTTATTCTTACATTATAGTATTTAAATACAAGTATTACAATATTCATTATTCCAGCTCTAAGTACAGACGCAGAAAACGAAGCAATGGCACAAAAAATGGTTATAATTACTATGCTAAACATTAATTTTAATTTCTTTTCTTTTTTGTTTTCTTCATTAAATAAACTAGATACAACAAGTAGCATATACGAGATATTAGCACCTGATACCGCTGTTATATGTGACATACCATTAATATTTAAGTCATTTTTTATATCTTCTTCTAAAAGTGTAGTATCTCCATAAATCATACTTGTTAAAAGCCCTGCTCTTTCTTTAGGCAAACTGGTTACTATTTTTTCATTAACCAAATTTTTGTAGTTATAAATAAGTTTCAAAAAAATATTACCATACTTTTCTCCAACCTTCTCAGCCCTGTACGTATTTATTACTCCTACTATTTTATTTGAATTTAAATATCTTTTGTAATTAAATTCATTAGGATTATGCAAAAGTTCTGGTATAGTTATTTTTCCATTTATTTTAAGTTTATCTGCATACTTAAAATTTGCATAATCATTTGTTTTAAACTCTTTTCCTACACTTCCATAAATATTTAACAAAAAATTATTTTTATCATATCTAACTAGATAAGTTATTCTTTCTTCTGCAACTTTTTTTAATTCAACTACCATCACCTCTCTTACTACTTCATCCTCGCTATATTTAAAATTAAATGTATAAATATAATATCCTATTCTTGCAAAAAGAAGTAAAACTACAATTACTAAGAAAACAATTTTTTTGTTTTTCATATATCTTAATATATCATAATTTTGTATAAACATAAAGGAAAATGAGGGCAAATTTACTGTCTAATTTTGTCTAAATTAACCATTAATTAAAAAATTTCATATACTACACTAGTATTTTATACTTTTTTTAGGAGGAAAAAATGATAACACTTAGTTTATGTATGATAGTAAAAGATGAAGAAGATGTTATATCTCGTTGTCTTGACTCAGTAAAAGATATAGTAGACGAGATTGTTATAGTAGATACTGGCTCAAAAGACAAAACAAAGGAAATTTGCAAGAAATATACTGATTTAGTTTATGATTTTAAATGGGTAGACGACTTTGCCAAAGCAAGAAACTATTCTTTTTCAAAAGCTACTAAAGACTATATTATATGGCTTGACGCAGATGATGTAATTTATGAAAAAGATAAAATTAAGCTAATTAATCTAAAAAATACATTAGATAAAAATGTTGATATTTTAATGCTAAAATACAACACTGGATTTGACAAAGATGGAAATGTTACATTTTCATACTATAGAGAAAGAATACTAAAAAGACAAAGTAATTTTAAATGGGTAAGTCCAATACATGAAGCCATAGTTCCAAGTGGAAATGTTGTATATAGTGATATTGCTATTACTCATAAAAAGGAAAAAGCAACAAATCCCAAAAGAAATATAAAAATATTTAAGAAAATGTTAAAAGAAGGATACAAACTAGACTTAAGGCAACAGTTCTATTATTCTCGTGAGTTATACTATAACCAAGAATATAAAGAGGCGATTAAAAACTTTAATAAATTTCTTGAACATAAAGAAGGTTTCTTAGAAAATAAAATAAATGCGTGCATTGATTTATCAAACTGTTATATAGCACTAAATGATAGCAAAAAAGCTTTTTTAGCTCTTACGAAAAGCTTTTTGTATGACAGTCCAAGAGCAGAAATATGTTGTAGGCTTGGAGCTATACTTCTTGAAATGGAAAAATATAAAGAGGCAATTTTTTGGTACAATTTAGCAACTAAATGTAAACTTGACGAAACAAAAGGTGGCTTTTATGAAATGGAGTGCTATGACTTTCTTCCATATATACAAATCTGTGTATGTTATTTTAAATTAGGAGATATAGAAAATGCCATTAAATACAATGAACTTGCTGGCAAAATCAAACCAACAAGTACTGCCTATTTATATAACAAAGATTTTTTTAATAAATTAAATAAACATTAACAAGTCTTGTCCAAATATCATAATATATATTGAGCATAGCTCAAATAAAGGGAGGATTTTTTATGAATAATTATTGTGGAAATTATAACTCTAATTCTTGCTGCTGTAATCCTTGTTGTCCACCAATATACTATCCAACTGGTGTATCTGGTATAACTGGTCCTACTGGACCTATTGGACCTACTGGTCCTCAAGGTGTTCAAGGAATACAAGGTATTCCAGGTGTAACTGGACCTACTGGTGTAACAGGTGCTACAGGAGCAACTGGACCTACAGGAGCAGCTCCAGTTCTTCAAATTGGAACAGTAACAACTGGAACAACACCTAGTGTAACAATTTTACCTGTAACAGACGGAGTTTATACTATAAACTTTGTACTTCCAGAAGGTCCTACAGGAGCTACTGGTGCTACAGGAGCTACTGGACCAACTGGACCTACCCAACGATTGTTTAAATCTTCTAAAAATATTTTATTATAAATTAATTTTTTAGCTCCATAATTACAAATTCAGTATCATTTCCAAAAGAATCTTTTTTTACTTTTGTTTCAGTAATAACAAAACCTACTTTTTCGTATGCTTTTATTGCTCTTTGATTAAAACTTCTTACTTCTAAATAAATTAAATAGTTAGGAAATCTATTTTTTATCTCATTAATACCATCATTTAAAAAATACTTTCCTTTACCTTTACCACAATAATCTGGTCTTAATCCTATTCCAAAAAAGATTTTTTTATCAGGCATTTTTTTCATATTTATATACGCAATAACTTCTTCATTATATATATAACAAATATAATTATCTCTATTTTCTTTTTTAGTTATCCCATATCCCTTATCTACTGCTTCAAAATAAGAAGGTAAATTGTACACAGAATACTCATTTTCATAATTCCAACTACAAATATCTTTAGCATATATATCATTCATATTATCTTTTATATATTTTGTTTCCATATTGTTTACCTTTCTCTAATTAATATTACCATTATTATAACTAAAAATTTACTAATATTCAACAGTATATTAGCATATTAGAACATCACAACTTTAATTAACTTGAAAATTACGTATCTCTTTTTCATTTACTGAATATATATTAGTAAACAAGTATTTTTGGAGTAAAAAAAATGAACAAAGAAGGAAAAACACAAAAAACTATATTTATTTATACAGAAGAATTTAAAACGGAATCTTTTACTAATAAAGAAAATTTAAAAGAAATTTTTAATGTTAAACTATATAATTATATTAAAAAAAAAGAAAATAAAATTTTTGGGAGTTGTAATGAAAATTAAAAAAGCTATAAGAGCAGTACTATATCTAAGATTATCTGACGAAGATAAAGATAAATTAACAAAAGAAGAATTATCAGAAAGTATAAAAAATCAAGAAACTATGTTAAAAGATTATGCTAAAGAGCATAATTGGGAAATAGTTTCAGTTTTTAAAGATGAAGATTGGTCTGGCTCTGATGCAACAAGACCTGAATTTAATGATATGATTAAGTATTGCAAAGATGGAAATACTGATATCGTCTTATGCAAAAGTCAAAGTAGATTTGCTAGAGATATGGAATTAGTTGAAAAGTATGTTCATAACTTATTTCACGAGTGGAATATTAGGTTTGTTACAGTTGTTGATAGAATAGATAATACAAAACAAGAAACTAAAAAAACTAGTCAAATTTTAGGACTTACTGATCAATGGTATTTAGAAGATACTTCTGAAAATGTTAGAAAAACTTTGAAAATAAAAAGAGAAAATGGACAATTTACTGGTTCTTTTGCACCTTATGGCTATATGAAAGATTCTGAAAATAAAAATCATTTAATAGTTGACCCTATTGCATCTAACATTGTTAAAAGAATATATGAAGAATTTCTATCAGGTAAAGGAATAAGTACCATAGCCAAAGACTTAAATAAAGATAATATTTTAAGTCCTTATGAGTACAAAAAAATAAATGGTATTAAACTATCTGTTCCACTATTAAAAAGTACTTCAAATTACGAATTTATAGAAAGAGCTGGTACATATAAAATTGATGTTTATTATACTAATAATGAGAATCAAATAATAAATAATCTTGTTACTTACAATTTTTTATCATCCAATAAAAATAAGTTTGACAATAAATGTGAAATTATTTTAAAGCAATTTTCTAGTAAAAAAATGAAAGTATATTACACGACAAATAATGATATTGATATAAACAACTTTAATCTAAAACAATGGACTGTTTTAAATGAAAATGAAACAATACCAAATAATACAACTTGTATAGCAACTTACACACCAAAACTAGATAATATGCATACTATTGAATACCACTTTGAAATTACTTTAAAAGAAAATATCAAACACGAAAAATTTTATTTTTATATAGAAAGAAAATCTAAAAATAAAAATGTAGTATTAAATTTTAAATACAATATTAGAAATAAATATAAGTGGTCTGAACAATATATAAAAAAAATATTAACTAATGAGTATTATATTGGTAATTTAGTACAATTTAAAAGTACCACTGTTAGTTATAAAAATCATACAATTATACACAATGATAAAGAAGACTGGATAAAAGTATACAATACACATACTAAAATAATTAATTCTACTGACTGGTATAAAGTACAAGAAAGATTAAAACTAAAATCTCGTAGTACAAAAAAAGGTACCCTACATCCATTTACTAATAAAGTATTTTGTATGAAATGTAATCAACCATTTTGTAAATGTGGAAAAAATAACAAATGTGGATATGGATACTTGGCTTGCAGAGATAAACGTAATAAATGGTTAAACTGTGATAATAAAAAATATTTAAATGAAAAAGATTTCTATAATTTTATAATTAATAAAATTAATATACTTCTCAATAAGTTCTATAGTGAAAAAGATTTAAAAAACTTAGAGAAAAAAGATACTGTTAATAATCTATATGAAAATAAAATTAATGGACTAGAAAAAGAATTAAAAAAACTAGAAAAAGAATTAGAATACAAAATTTCTTGTTTTTCTAAATTATATGAAGATTATACTAAAGAAATACTTACCGAAAAAGAGTTTCTTATCCTAAAATTAAAATATAATGATGAAGTACAAAAACTAGAAAGTCGAATATCTAATATAAAGCAAGATATTAATACTACCTTAAAACAAAAAAATTCTATCAAAGACAAAACTGAAATTATAAAAAAATATAAGCATATAGAAAAAATAGATAATGAAATTATAAATGAATTTATTTATAAAATATTAATTGGTAAATACAATATTGAAAATCAAACAAGAGAAATTAAAATAATATGGAATTTTATTATTTAAATACAATAGAAGATTTAAACAATCAATCAACCGGTGCTACAGGAGCTACTGGACCAACTGGACCTACTGGCGAAGCAGCAGGTTAATAATTAGCTTTGTAATATACCAATTATTCAAACAAGTCAATGTAAATATTGACTTGTTTTTTTGTATATTATATAATTTATATATGTTAAGGGGGTATAAATTATATGGAAATAATAGTACAAGGTACTGGAAGTGAACTTTTTGTACCAAATGAGGTTACACTTAGTATAACTTTTTATGTTCGTGAAGCAAAATATGAAAATGCACTACTTTCTGGAACAGAAATGGTAGAAAGTTTTGTAAATGGAATACTTCTAAAAAATGATTTCAAAAAAGAAGATTTAAAAACAAGAAATTTTACAATTAGAAAAGAAACAAAATATAACGAAACTACTAAAAACTATGATTTTAACGGATACTCATACAATCAATATGCTTCATTAAAATTTGATTATGACAAAGATAAACTTGCAAAATTAATGTATGAAATATCTACATTAGTACATCCACCTATGTACAGAATAGATTTTGGAGTAAAAGATAAAAAAGAATGTAAAAGAAGTGTTCTAGCTAAAGCATACAAAGATGCTGAGGAACAAGCACAAGCAATAGCAAGTGCTGCTGGTAAAACTTTAAAACAATGTGCAAAGATAGACTTTAAACCTTTTTCTACAGATTATATTTCTAGTGCACATATGAATTCTGATATTATGTATAAAGAAACTGCATCATATTCTAAAGCTAAAGCTATATCAGATACATTTACACCTGAAGATATTGAAGTTACTGAAACATTATACTGCTTATGGATTGCAGAATAATATAACAAAATAGGTATAAGAAGATTAATACAAATTACTCTGTTTAATCTTCTTTTTTTATATACTTTTCCCTTGTTTTTTTGTTTCCATTGATGTATACTATAATTGTTAATATTCATATATATTAATAGGAAAAGAAGGAGGAATATATTATGATAGAAATTAGATGGCATGGTAGAGGCGGACAAGGTGCTAAAACAGCTTCTTTACTACTTGCAGATGCAGCATTTAATACAGGTAAATATATTCAAGGTTTTCCTGAATATGGTCCTGAAAGGATGGGAGCTCCTATTACTGCATACAACAGAATAAGCGAAACACCTATTAGAGTACACTCAAATATATATGAGCCAAATTATGTTGTAATAGTTGATGACTCATTAATTGGATCTGTTAATGTACTAGATGGCCTTAAAGATGATGGAGCAATCCTTATCAATACTAACCAAGATATTAGTACATTAAGAGAAAAACTTGGAAACTATACTGGCAGACTATATACAATAGATGCTACTAAAATAAGTAGAGAACTACTTAAAGCAAATTATCCAAATACTGCAATGCTTGCAGCAATAGTTCATATTGCAGATATAATGTCTAAAGATGAACTATTAAGAGAAATGGAAGGATCTTTCAAGCACAAATTTGTTAGAAAACCAGAAGTTATTGCTCCAAATATGGAAGCAGTAAGAAGAGGCTTTGATGAGATAGTGGGAGGATAATTTTATGAAAAATAGTAATATATTAAAAGATGGAAATTCAATAGAATTTAAAACAGGTGCATGGAGAGCAAGAACACCAAGTCATAGCAAAGAAAAATGTAAAAATTGTATGATGTGTGTTCCTTTTTGCCCTGAAGCTTGTATAAAACAAGAAGATAATATTTTAGTAGGCATTGACCTTGATTATTGTAAAGGATGTGGCGTATGTTCAAAAGTATGTCCATTTGGTGCCATTGAAATGAAAGATAATAATGATTAGAAAGGAGAATTATACTATGTCAATTAGAGAGAGATTAAGTGGAAATGAAGCAGTAGCAACTGCAATGAAACAAATTAATCCAGATGTCGTAGCAGCTTACCCTATAACTCCTTCAACTGAAATACCACAATACTTTTCTAACTTTGTAGCAAATGGAAGTGTAACAACTGAATTTGTACCTGTTGAAAGTGAGCATAGTGCTATATCTGCTTGTATCGGTGCATCTGCAGCTGGAAGTCGTGTTATGAGTGCAACATCATCTCAAGGCTTAGCTCTTATGTTTGAAATGCTATATATTGCCTCAGGATTAAGACTTCCTATTGTACTTATAGTTGCAAATAGAGCTTTATCTGCACCAATAAATATTCATAATGACCATTCAGACTCAATGGGAGTTAGAGATGCAGGATTTATACAATTATATTGTGAGAGCAATCAAGAAGCATATGATAATACTGTAATGGCAGTAAAAATCGCTGAAAAAGCAAAACTTCCTGTTATGGTTTGTTATGATGGCTTTATAACTTCACACTCTGTAGAAAATATAACTTTAATGGAAAATGAAGAAATTCAAAAATTTGTAGGAACATACAAACCTGAAGAATATTTACTTGATGAAACAAGAAATATTTCTATGGGACCTTTAGATATGCAAAAATACTACTACGAACATAGAAAAGATATTGCTGATGGAATGAGAGAAGCAAAAGTTATTATTGAAGAAGTATCAGAAGAATTTGCAAAAGTTACAGGTAGAAAATATGATTTATATGAAAAATATAAATTAGATGACGCAGAAATTGGTATTGTAGTATTAAACTCTACTGCTGGAACTGCAAAAGATGTTGTTGATAGTCTTAGAGAAAAAAATATAAAAGCTGGACTTTTAAAACCAAGAGCATTTAGACCTTTACCATATAATGAGTTACCTAATGAATTAAAACATTTAAAAGCACTAGCTATTCTTGATAAAAGTGATAGTGTGAATGGATATTGTGGTCCTCTATTTTCAGAAATTACATCAGCTATGTATTCTAGTGGCATAAATGTAAAAACTGTAAATTACATATACGGACTTGGTGGATTTGATGTAAAAGCTGACGATATATTAGAAGTATATAATAATCTACAAGAAATTGCAAAAACAGGAAAAGTAGATAAAACTACATATTATTTAGGACTAGAAGATGGAGGTGAAAAATAATGCCATATAGTTTAAAAGAAGTTGTAAAAAAACAAAATCGTTTAGTAAGTGGTCATAGAATGTGTGCTGGTTGTGGAGCTCCAGTTACTATAAACGCAGTACTTAGAGCTTTAAAAGAAGAAGATAATGCAGTTGTAGCATCAGCAACAGGTTGTTTAGAAGTTTCAACTTGTATTTATCCATATACTTCTTGGAAAAATGTATCTTTTATACACTCTGCTTTTGAGTGTGCTTCTGCTACACTTTCAGGTGTTGAAACAGCATATAATTCACTTAAAAAACAAGGAAAACTTTCTAAAGATAAAGAAACAAAATTTATAGCATTTGGTGGTGACGGCGGTACTCTTGATATTGGACTTCAATCTTTATCAGGTGCTATGGAAAGAAGACACAATATAACTTATGTATGTTATGATAATGGAGCATATATGAATACAGGTACTCAAAGATCATCTTCTACTCCACACTACGCAGATACTACAACATCACCTGCTGGTAAAGTTACTCAAGGTAAAGTTCAACCAAGAAAAGATTTAACTGAAATAATGGTAAAACATAACTTGCCATATGTTGCACAAACTGCTCTATTTGGTAATTTAAAAGATATATATGAAAAAGCTGAAAAAGCAATCTATACTGATGGACCAACATATATTTCTGCACTTTCACCTTGTCCAAGAGGTTGGGGGTATCCTTCTGAAGATTTAGCTGCAGTATCAAAACTTGCAGTTGACACTTGTTTCTGGCCTCTTTACGAGATAGAAAATGGTGTTTACAGAGTTACTTACAAACCAGCTAAAAAATTACCAGTAGAAGAATTCTTAAAAACACAAAAAAGATTTAGACATTTATTTAAAGAAGAAAATAAAGGTTTAATTGAAGAAATACAACAAGAAGTTGATAAAAAATGGGAATATCTTCTTATGATGGAAGAAGTAACAAATAAACAAAAAGAAGAATAATTTTTAATATTCTTATGATTCAAAAAAATTAGGTTTGTATCAATTACGGTACAAATCTAATTTTTTTGATATATACATTTATTTTTAAAACTTATAATATTGTATATTTAACTACTTTCATCAACTTATTAAATCTCCTAATATAACCTTTGATTTAGCTGATTTTGTTTTTAGCATTTCATTTACTAAATTTAATGTTGCAGTTGTATAATTTACTTTAATTTCTGCACTATTTTCTGTAGCTGCATTATTGAACATATTTGAATATGATGTTGTTTCAGGATTTTTTATAGTTATATTAGTTTTTATTTTAATACAATCGCAAAACATATTATCCATACTTGTTACATTGCTTGTATTAAAATTACTTCCTAGATTTAAATTTGTTAAATTCCAACATCTATAAAACATATAATCCATTTTTGTTACTTTACTTGTATCAAAGTTGCTTATATCTAAACTTGTTAAATTTCCACATCCTCTAAACATACTCTCCATATTTGTTACACTACTTGTATCAAAATTACTTACATCTAAACTTGTTAAATTTCCACAATCTTGAAACATAGCACCCATATTTGTTACATTTCTTGTGTCAAATTTATTTACATCTAAATTTGTTAAATTTCCACAATATTGAAACATACATCTCATACTTGTTACACTACTTGTATCAAAATTACTTATACCTACAGTTCCTAATTTATTACAATTTCTAAACATACATGACATATTCTCTACACTACTTGTATCAAATTTACTTAAATCTATACTTATTAAATTCCTACAATCATTAAACATACTATCCATATTTTTTACTTTACTTGTATCAAATTTATCTTTTAAATTTATACTTGTCAAATTCCCACATCCATTAAACATATAATCCATTCTTGTTACACTACTTGTATCAAATTTATTTTTTAAGTCTATATTTGTTAGACTATCACATCTATAAAACATATAATCCATTCTTGTTACACTACTTGTATCAAAGTTACTTCCTAGATTTAAACTTATTAAATTAGTACATGCATTAAACATACCACACATACTTGTTACACTACTCGTATCAAAATTACTTACATCTAAACTTGTTAACTTGCTACAAACTTGAAACATACCATCCATTAATGTTACACTTCTTGTGTCAAACTTACTTAAATTTAAATTTGTTAAATTTCCACAATATTGAAACATACAGCTCATACTTGTTACACTACTTGTATCAAAGTTACTTACATCTATATTTGTTAAATTAGTACAACTTCTAAACATACCAGCCATACTTGTTACACTACTTGTATTAAAGTTACTTCCTAGGTTTAAACTTGTTAAATTTTTACAATCATTAAACATATAATCCATATTTTTCACATTACTTGTATCAAATTTTTTTCCCAAATTTAAGCTTGTTAAACTATTACATCCCCAAAACATACTACTCATATTTGTTACACTACTTGTATCAAATTTATCTCCTAAATTTAAGCTTGTTAAACTATTACATCCATAAAACATATAATCCATATTTTTTACATTACTTGTATCAAATTTATTTCCTAGATTTATACTTGTTAAATTAGTACAACTATTAAACATACTCCCCATAGCTATTACATTACTTGTATCAAAGTTACTTAAATCTAAACTTTGTAAATTTCTACATCCTCTAAACATACCATTCATATTTGTTGTCATACTTGTATCTAATACTTTCATATCTACCTCTTTTAATTCTGACAAATTTACGCACAAACCATCCAATCCGTTTATTTGCTATTACTTTCCCATTTCCGCCTATTGTTAACTCATATTCTCCATTTCCATTATCTAATATCCATGCCATTACTGAGCCATTCCTTTTTGCTGAAACATCCCAAGATTCTATTACATCTTTTGGCACTTTATTATTAGTTATAAACTTCATTTTAGTTATTTTTGTTCTATATTCTTCAGCATGAAAATCATCTTTTGACCAATCAGAAAAAGCTTTTAATATAGAATCATTTGGATTTCCTATTATATAGTCCATACTTTCTGCTATTTCTTGTTTTTTCTTATCTTCTCCTAAATATGCAAGTCCTTCTCCAAGAGCTATCACTTCGTCCTTATATTGCTCAAAAACTACACCATCATAATCTTCTGGTTTTATTTTATATTTATCTCCTTTATATTTTGCCATTAACTCACCTTGTCTTATTCCATATGCATATTTCATTTCTTGAAGGTCGCTTCTAAATGCCGCCTCTTTAGCATTATCCATTGGATTATTATATATTACCGTGTTTATTATTGACGCAGCAAGTATTATTATTACTACTATTGTTATTAACATTACTATTAAACTTATTCCTGTTTTTCTTGATTTTTTCATATACCTTTCCTCCTTACCTAATTTAGACACACAAAGCCAGTGCTAGAATATTTTAACCATATTCTAACACTGGCTTTTTTAAGCTATTTATTTTTTTTATATTATCTAGTATGTTTATGTATGTATGTATGTATGTATGTATGTATGTATGTATAGTGTATTCATATTTCTAACTCCTTTAGTTTACATATGTTATATTTACCTTAACCTCTATTTCTATTCTACTACATTTTTTTCTTTTTTACAACAATTCTTAATATACTTATTTTTATCTTTTATTTCTATGCCACTTTATGATTTACATCTAGTACATTTTCACTCACTTCTTCTTTTTCATCTAATTTGTTTATAATATATGCTGGCAAATACGAAATTAAAAATGCAAGTATTCCAACAAAATATAGTGGGATAAGTGGTGGTATATGTTTTAAAAATGGATAAATTTCTAGTATAGTATCAGGAAGTGAAGTTGACATTATATAATTTGTATGAAATATACTATTTCCATAAGTAACTATACTTACATATGTTACACCAATTAAAAATGCAGGAATCATTTTCTTTGCCTCTATTTTATATTTTAGCACTACAAGTAGATATATACTAGTAAGTATCATAAAATGGTGACAAATTACAAATTGCCAAAATTCACAAGTATCAAAAGCATATTTTAAATCTGTCCATATAACTGCTGGAAGAGGTCCAATAAATGTGAAAAAGTAAACTATTTTATATAATTTTTTATCTCCTTTAAATAAAACATATATCATAAAAAAGTTAGTAACAAAACATAAATGAAGAGGTAAATCTTCGTACACATTAAAAGTATTTGTAGCAAATAATCCAGCATAATATATAACCATATTTAGTAACAAAATTGCACCCATTACATATCTTAATTTTTCTTTATGTTTATATTCTCTTAATCTATCACGATAAAAATATATCAAAAATATACCAAGTAACAATAAAGCTATTAAAGCTATATGTACTGGTCCAAAAATTTCAAATTTTATATTTCCAACATTAGAAAAAAATCTATACATTATTATCACCTTATCATATAGTATTATACTTCTTTTTATTACATATTTCTACATTTTTTACAAAAAAATATAAAAAAGCAAGTAAAACTATACCTATTTTACTTACTTTTCTCTTTTCTATTTTAACTTCATAGATAAAATCTTTGATATACCATATTCTTCCATAGTTACTCCATAAACAGAAGATGCAACTTCCATAGTACCTTTTCTATGTGTAATAACTATAAACTGAGTTTTCTTTGAGTATTTTTTTATATAATCTGCAAATCTACTTACATTTACATCATCAAGTGCTGCCTCGATTTCATCTAGTATACAAAATGGTGGAGATTTTAATTTTAGTATTGCAAATAGCAAAGCTGTTGCAGTAAGTGCTCTTTCACCACCTGAAAGAAGTGACATACTTTGAAGCTTTTTACCAGGAGGTTGAACTTCTATTTCTATTCCACTTTCAAGTATATTTGACTCGTCTGATAATTTTAGTTCTGCCTTACCACCACCAAATAGCTCTTTAAAAGTATCATTAAAATTAGTTTTAATGCTTTCAAACTGCTTAGAAAACTGCGATTTCATTATGCTTGTCATATTGTTAATTAAGTTTTGTAATTTAGCCTTTGTTTCTTCTAAATCTTGTTTTTGAGTAGTTATAAAATCATAACGTTCTTTAGTTTTGTTATACTCTTCTATACTACTTACATCAACATCTCCAAGTTCTTTTATTTGTTTTCTAATCTTTTCTGCCTCTTTATTTATATTTACATTTTTAGTATCAATTACTGCGGTAGATTCTACAAATTGCTTTGCTGCAGCTATAGATATCTCATAGTCTTCCCACATTTTATTACGCAAATTCTCAGTTTCTAAATCAAACTTTATTTTCTTACTTTCTGTTTTAGACTTTTCTTCTTTTATTTTTTCAATTCGTTTTACACTTTCTAAAACCTTTACTTCTAGTTCATCTTGCTTTTTAGTAATGTTTTCTTTATCAAGTTTTAACTTACTTGTAATTTCTTGGTATTCAGTCTTAAATTTATTTTTTTCTTCTATTTCATTTTTACTTTTCTCAATACTTAACTTAAATTCTTCAATATCTTGTTTTAATTTCTCAGATTGCTCATTTCTTCTTGTAATACTTACCTTGAAATTTTGTATATCTTGCTCCATTTTTTCCTTCATTTCGTCAATTGAAGCAACACTTTCGTCAAATGATGAAAGTGATATTTTAAGATTTAAAATATCTTCATTTAAGTATTCTAATTCCTTGCCACTTTCTTTGTTATCTAAAACATATATATCAATTTCGTGTTGTTTTTCACTCACGTTATTATCTATCTCTTCTATTTTAGCATTTGAAATATTTATTTCCTCTGTTAATGAGTTAATTTGCTCATTTAACTTATTAATATCTTCATTACTTGTTTCTTTACTTTTTTCTATTCTTTCTAGTTCTCTTGTAATATTTCCATTTTTTTCTTTATATGTTGCAACTTCAATATTTAAATTGTCAATTTCCTCTTTTAAGACTTGCATTTTTCCCCTTATGTCATTAATAGTTGTTTCATATTCCTTCCTTTTTTCTACGAAACTTTGCAAATCTTTTTCTTTTGTCTCAATTTCTTCTTTTATCTTCTCAATTTTATTATGCCTTCCTACAAGTCCAATTGTATTTGTTTTTTGCTTACCTCCTGTAATACTTCCAGTTGGGGCGATAAGTTCTCCATCAAGAGTAACAATTCTTGCATAATTCTTCATACTGCTTGAAATCTTTAATGCGTTATCAACATTATCCACAATAATTGTATTACCAAGTGCAAGAAATACTGCTTTTTCATACTTTTTATCATATTTTATTAAATCTACAGCAAGTCCAACAAAACCTTCAAATTTTTGGTATTTAGATTTTGAGTCAATACTAACTGATTTTATATTATCAAGAGGTAAAAATGTTGCTCTACCAAGTAGATTTTCTTTAAGGAAATTTACTATCCTAGTTGCACTTTTTTTAGTATCAACTACTATATTTTGAAGATATCCTCCAAGTGCAATTTCTATTGCATATTCATACTTTTCCTCAGTACTTACTATACTTGCAAGAGTTCCATAGACTTGATTTGCCATTGAATTTTCATTTGCAAAATCAAGAGATGCTTTAACACTTTTTAAATAACCTTCATTTTCTTTTTCTATATTTACCAAATAATTATGTTTTGATTTTAATGTCATTACTTCTTGGTTAAACTCGTTATATTTAGCAATTATACTTTCTAATTCTTTTTGAATACTAGTTAATTTTTCGTCATTACTATTAAAAATCTCAAGTTTTTTATTTAATTCTTGCTCTTTATTATTTAAAACAGATACTATTTCTTGCTTTTCAATAGTAATTTTATCTTTTAAAGAAATATTTTTATCAAAGCCCTTTTGTTTTTCTTCAATTTGTAATTTATTTGCCTCTATTGTTGCTTCCATACTAGAAATATTTGCTTTTAATTCGTATTTTTCCTCTTGCATACTATCTATTTGTACTTTCAAAGTTTCTACACTACTTGCCTTATCATCTAGTTTTTTCATTAAGCTATCTAATTCTTCTTGTTTTTGCTTTAATTCTTCTTCAAATTTTGCTTTGTTTTGAGTCATATTTTCTCTTTTTTGAATTCTTGATTTTATTTCTTCTTCAAGTGCAGTAATTTTTTCATTATCTTCAGCTATTTCAACTTTTAGTCTTTCTATATTTTCATTTGCAGAAGCAATTTTTGAATTAGATAACTCAATTGTAGAATTAAGCCTTTGAATCTCATTTTCAAGCTCATAATATGAAGTATTTGCATTTTCTTGCTTTTCAGTTATTTCAGCAATTCTATTTTTTATTTCTAATTTATTTTTTTCATATTCAGTAGTTACTTTTTCTTCATTTTCAATGTCCTTGCTTAATGTTAAGATAACATCATCAAGTTTTTGTATTTCAATTTTGTTTTTCTCAATACTGTTTATAAATATATAGATATCAAAAGTTTTTAAGCTATCTCTTAAGTTTAAATATTCTTTTGCTTTGTTGCACTTTTCACTTAAAGGTCCAATTGTATTTTCAATTTCTGCTAATATATCTGACACCCTTGCTAAATTAATCTCAGTATTTGATAATTTCCTTGTTGCCTCTTCTTTTCTTACCCTATACTTAACTATACCTGATGCTTCCTCAAAAATATGTCTTCTTTCCTCAGATTTAGATGAAAGTATTTCATCAATTTTTCCTTGAGATATAATACTATAACCGTCTTTTCCAACACCTGTATCCATAAATAATTCTTGTATATCTTTGAGTCTACACTCACTTCCATTAATTAAATAGTTACTTTCACCATTTCTATATACTCTTCTTGTTACTACAACTTCGTTATACTCAATTGGAAGTTCACCGTCTGCATTATCAAGGTACATTGATACTTCTGCAAAGCCTACTTTTTTTCTTACTTGTGTACCTGCAAAAATTACATCTTCCATTTTGTTACCACGAAGTGTTTTTACACTTTGTTCACCTAATACCCATCTTAAAGCATCAGAAATATTACTTTTTCCACTACCATTTGGTCCAACAATTGTTGTTACTCCATCTAAAAATACTATTTCTGTTTTATCTGCAAAGGACTTAAATCCTTGTAACTCAATCTTTTTTAATTTCATAGCTATCTCCTCGTAAAATTTATACAAAAAAATTATATTACAAAAAAATACATTTTTCAAGGCTTTTTATGGTATTTAGCAAATGTATAACACACCAAAAAAGCTAGCTCCATTATTTAGAGCTAACTTTTTTTGTTAATTCATAACTTAAATCAATTAAGGCAAATATTTCTTCTTTTTCTACTGTACCATCTAGCAAAACTGTAATCCAATGTTCCTTATTCATATGATATGCTGGTAATATTCCTTCTTTTTTCCTTAAAGCTCCTATCATATCTGGAATATTTTTTAAGTTTATTACAAAAACTTCGCCTTCTTTTTTTATTTTCAATTTATTATATGGAACATCCATTACAAGTGCAAACCATTTATTATTTTCTTTATGTTTAAAAGTAGTGTAATTTGGATATTTCTCCCAAGGACGTTCTTGCAGTATATCATAGTTTTCTACTATATATGACTCTATGATTTCCTTCATAATATATTTTCTCCGCTATTTATTCTTTAACCATTCTAAAAGATTTTCAAATTCTCCAAAATCATTTTCAAAAAATAGTCCCTTATTATTTAATTCTATAATTTCTTCAGTAGTAAGCCATCTGACAGATTCTACTTCTTCTTTTTGTAAATTTAATTTATTTAAATCTTCTATTTCCATTTTTACATAATAACTATCCCAAAAAGCTCTTTTTTCATCTGTTCTACCTGAGAAAAATAGTTGCAAATCCTCTCTATTTATATCCAGTCCTAACTCTTCCTTAACCTCAGTTACTATACCTTGCAGACTAGTTTCCCCACTTTTTGGATGTCCTCCTGTTGAAGCATACTTTCCATTTTTTCTCTTACTTCTTTTTTGTATTAAAAATTTTCCTTCATTATTTTGAATAAATATTACAACACAAAGTATGTACCTTCCTTCAGGCACTTCTTCGCCTTTTAATATTGTTTCATTTGTAAGGCACCTTTGTGCGTCATATAAATCTCTTCTTTCCATATTACTCTCTCCTTTTATATAAATATAGCATAAAAGATTACAAAAAGCAAATAATTTTTTTAAGTATATAATTTTTAATTTAAACAAAAAAAGATAGAGATGTTTTCAAATTCACCTCTATCTTCTAGATTTTACTATCTATTCTTTCTTACAAGAACAACCAATATAACAAGTGCTCCTGCTATACTTGCAAAAGTTAGTGCATATCCACTAGTATTATTATTTGCTTTTTGTTTATTTGCACTTTCATAGTAATTTGAAAGTTCCTCATTATTGTCTATCTTCCAATCTTCTGTCTTTAGCTCTTCTTGTGGAGCTTCAAATAAATCATTTTCGTTATAAATAACATATTTTTTATTTACATTATCATAAACTGTTAAGTACTTGTTACTTAAAGAACTTTGCTTACTATCTGTATTTTGTAAGTAAACTTCATCTAGCACACCTAAATCTAAAGCAGCATCATTTATTGGAGTTTCTTCTAATTTGTCAACTAACTTTTTAGTATTATCATATTTTTCATTTAAGTCTTTATCTATTGTAGCATAATTATTGCCAATACTCTTTAGTAGATAATTAACAAAAGATATATTTTCCTTTACTTTATTATCATAAACAACTTCTCCAGTGATATAGTTAAATACATATATTCTACCACTTTCGTAATAAACAATAATATTTTGACTGTTACTTTCTAAATTGCTTGTTATATTTTTTATATCACTATTTTTGAAATCATTTGGATAATTAAGTTTTGTTTTTAAATCGTATAACCTTCCATCACTTGATAATATTGTTTGATATTCATTATTGTTATAACTATCAACTATAACCTTACCTGGTAATATATCAAGAGTATTGTCAAATAAGTATAACCTATCATTTTTTAGGAAAGTTACAAAATCTCTTTCAATTACCTCATCATTTATAATCATATTTGTAAATAACATATATGTATCTACTTTATTTCCTTGATAATTAAATGATTGAAGTGAGTACTTTTCACCAATATAATCAAATGTGTTTTTCTCTACTTTTTCCATACTTTCTAATGTATCTAAACTATATATATTACCATTTTCTTCTAGTACTTTTCCATTAAATAAATTAACGTAATCTCCAGCTATATTATTAATATTAGAGCATAACTTTTTACCCATTAAGTAATAATATTCTTCTTTATAATTTAATACATCATTTTTTACATCTTCTGGAACTATTTTTACTGTCTTTTTATTTATACCATCAGATATTGTAATTTCAACATCAGATACAAAGTCATATTTAAATGTAAATATTTTATTATCTATAGCAATATTGTTAGATAGTTTATCTCCTACTTTGTAATTGAAATATGTATTTGCACTTGCCTCACTAAACTCTAGGTTTATTTTATCTACATCTACTGCATATGCTTTTACTTCAGGAAGTCTAGATATAGGGATTTTCAAACCTTTATATGTTGTAAATAATTCTTTATTAGAGTTTGCATTGTTAAGGCTTGTAGTTGCAACATCTGTTGGTAAGTTTATTCCAGTTTGATTATTTGTACTCTTTGCAAATGGATATTTTCCATCTTCAAGTGAACTAAAATCATAATAAGTTTCAGACCATTGCATATTATTGATATATGTATCTTTATTTTCAAGTTGTGTTCTATCTAAAGCATGAGACATGTCAAAGTCAGTATTGTTACTATTTACATATTCATTATTGATTTTTGAATATTTTGAAAAATATGTATTTGTTAATTTAGAATCTTGATCTTTTTTTGCACCTACACCAAATGTTATATTTTCATTACTTAAATCATTATTTAATTGTACATCAAAGTAGTTACCACCATATCTATTTTCATATAATTCTATAGCCGTATCACCTATTGTTGCACCAACATTTGTAGGAGCAGTAATTGTTGCACCTGCAATATAGTTTTTGTATATTCCTGAAATCCAGTCTATTGCAGTATTATTTGTATTATCAAGATATCCAAGAATTCCCGCTGCATTTTCTGTTGTTGCAGTAACATTTGAATCACTATATGAATGTGCGATTGCTCCTCTAACCATTCTACCTGCAATTCCTGCAACATTTTTATCTCCTACAACAGGTGTATTTTTTGCAAAGCTTGATTTTATAGCAGGGTTAGATTCAGTATATCTTCCACTATTATCTATACTTCCAGTTATTCCACCAATATTTGAACCTGTACCTGTAACTGATGAATCTATTACTCCACAATTCCATGCAGATGCACTCAAATAACCACTTATACCGCCAAGATAAGATTCGCCGCTTATTTTACATCTAGTAACGAAACAATTACTCATATTACGGTCACCATTACCAGATATTCCTCCTGCATAGTTTTTAGCAGTAATTACACAATCTGTTGCACTTACATTTTGATCTCCATGAAGACCTGCAATTCCTCCTGCATAGTTATTGGTTGCAGTTACATCAGAATCAGTTACTGTAGAAGCGGTTACTGTTCCATCTCCAGATATTCCACCAACATAATTAACTCCAGTTACGTGTACGTCATCTATAGTGGCAACTGTTATTGTTCCTCCACCACCATTTACAGCTCCTGCATCATTTCCTGTTGCATTAATTATTATATCTTTTCCTGTTACATTTTTTATTGTTGCTACGTTATTTGCAGTAAATCCTCCTACATAGGATTTACCTGTACATCTTATATGATTTAATGTAACATTTTCTGTATTATAACTTATATATCTTATTGGGCCTACACTATCGCAATTTGGCATATCAAATTCTATATCTTCTAATGATATATCTTTTAGTGATGTATTTATTATATCAAAGAATGATTTATATGAGCCTGTTTCAGCAGTATATTTTACTCTTTTAAATGATATATCACTAATACCTACATCATTACCTCCAAGTTCCCTTATAAATCCTACTAAAGCATTCTGTGAAGAGCCTGAGGTAATTTCAATATCTTCAAAATTAATAGATTTCATACTATACAAGGCACTCTTTATGAAGCAATCATATTGATTTGGTAAATCAATTTTCAAATTACGCATTGTATATTTTTGCCCTGACTCTGATTCAAGTCGTCCTATTCTTAGATTATAATTTGGCGTTACACCTTCAAAATCTATATCATCCATCAATCTATAATTTTCAGAACTTAATGGATCAATATTTTGCCATTCATCTACATTACGTATCTCTTTAAAGAATTGTAATTGCAAAAGATAACAAACATCATATTGCTTTTGTTCTCCATTTTCATCAGTATAATTTATTTTTGTAATCATATATGTATCATAAAACTTTTTAGGCTTTATACTTAAGTTTATTGCAGTTTGGTGATTTCTTGTTACTGCTTTTTGTTCAAGTATTTCTAATGAGTCTATTTCAATACCACTAATTTCAAGATTATTTGGATTGTCTATTACTAGCTGAACTGTAGCATTATACGGTGTTTTGTTTACTTGAGTATTATAATCTATTGGTTGTATTACAAACTCTCTTTGTTTTTTAGCTATTAATATATTATCTTTTTGATTTGGTAATAATGTTTTGTTATCAGTGTAATATAATTTTGGTAAAATACCTTCTGCAATTTGCTCATAACTATATGAATTATCAAATTTAATAGTATTAAGATATGTACTTTTATTTGTTAATTCCTCATATGTTAAAAGACCAGCTGTTCCACTTTTATCTTCTCTTGATACTCCATTAAAATATTGATCAACAAATCCATAACAATTAGTAGAATCTGATGTTCCATTTATTCTTCTTGTTACAGTTTTAATGTTATCTAAATATATATCCCCAAGGAATAAACAGTTATTTGTATTTGAACCATTTCCTTTAATGCCACCTATATTTACTGTACTTACTCCAAAAATATCAACTGTACTATAACACCTATTTAATACATTAGAGCCAGTTCCTACAATACCACCTATTTGATATCCATCATTTGTATATAACCTTCCTGTTGTATAACAATTATTTACTGCAGAAAGTCCATTTTGCTCATAACCTATAAGTCCACCTATTCCTGTAAACTTACCTATGTTTATAGACTCCATGTCTACATCTTGTACAAAGCAATTTGACATATTTGTATAATTTCCATATCCAACAAGTCCTCCAAATATCAATGTTAAGTCCTTATTATCTATATGGAATTTAAAATCACTTACTCCACAATTTCTAATGATTGTATTATATGTTCTTCCAACTAAGCCTCCTATATATAGCTCACCTGAATTTCTCATACCATTCATTTCAATATTTTTTATGTGGACATTTTCAATAATTGAAGGAGAATTTGCGATACCTATAAAGCCATTTTCCAAATTATCCTTTACATCAGTATGAGTATAATTTTCAATGTTCAAATTTTGTATAGTTCCAGTAAGTGCTGCAAAGAATCCTCTATAATTTCCTGGTACTCTTATATTTTTTATTGTTTTATTATTTCCATTTAACTTTCCTGTATAAGTTGTATTTATCAAAACATCTGTACCTTCATTTATAAAATCAAGGTCAGTCATAAGTAGATAGTTTTCTGTAGGAGATTTTGGTATTTTCTTCCAATCCTCTAAACTATTTATTTCTCTAAAAAAGTCTACATAGAAAACCTTTTCATTTTCTGTATATTTTCTTGTTGAATGTATTCCTAAAACTCCTTTTGATGTTATTGACATTATTGAATATTTTGAAAGTGAACGAATTGGATTCTTTATTTCAACTAAAACATCTGACTTTCCTTCTTTAAATTCTTGTGAAAGTATTTTAACATCTGAATCATTGATGTCTTTTATAGTAAATCCAGTTATCTCTTCTCCAGCAGGGTTATATACACTTATTTCAATTTTAGCACTTGTATATGATGTTTGTTCAATTAATCTACTACTTGTAACATCAACATAATCTTCCTCTGTTAATTTAGGTAATTCTAAGTATTCTTGATTTGGCATAGATTCGTCTAATATTAACTGAGGGAAATATCCTCTATTTACTAAATCATCAACTATAAATTGATTATATGAATTTAGCATTTCATTTTGATATTTTACGTCATACAAAGTTGTATATGATGCTTTTTTATTACAACCATTATTAAAGTTTCTATCATCAAAGTAGTGAGAATTAGTTACAGTTGTATAGCCATCAAGATAACCTATAGTAGGTCCTCTACCAAGTGTTATTGTATTACTACTTCCAACCGAGTAAATATTCTTTGCCGTTCCATAACTTATTCTTCCAACTACATTTGCAGTATAGTCATTTCCTGGATTATCGCCATCAACTCCAGCTAGACTAAATACATTTTCTATAGTACCATATCTATTAACACTAAGTGCAACAGGTGCAGAATTGTTATTTGGGTATTTTACTCTCATATTTGTACCGTAAACATAACCATTTCTAATTGTTCCACTTACTTCACTAAATCCTGCTGTAATTGATTGCTGAGCATAGAAAGTATCTTGTAAATGAATTATGAAATTCTCAAGCACACCAGGGCACGAATAACCAAGTAATCTATAGCTTATATTTGGCAATTCATTTGACTCAACTAAATTTATTATAATTCCTCTTATTGTTCCATAATTGTATACTACAAATCCATTGAAATCTGATGTTTCAACAGGGTTATTTATGCTTATATCGTATACCAAATTTTCAATAATACCCTCTGTACCTATATACTGGAAGATTGCATAATTAGAAGATCTATCTCTTGAAAGTGTATTACCTTGGAAATTTACATCTCCATTAAATTGAATATTATTACTATAATGCAAAGTAGTATCTGTAAGTCCTGTTAAATCAATGTCTCTTAATACAAAATAATGTCCTTCTGGTTGAATTTCTAAAAATTCTTCTCTTGTTTTTATTCCTACTATTTCATCATCAGTTCTAAATGATACTGTATCAAGAACATTAAATCTTTCATTTGACTTTATAGCAAGTTCTGCTTTATAGTCTGCATTTTCATCTAATATGAAATCTTTTATACTATCTACAACCATATTTGAACTGCCAATTTCTTCATAACGATTAGTAGATATTAATTCACCATCTTTGTATAAAAGAAGATAGTAATCATTAGTATCTATTTCGTTATTTCCATCAATTAAATTAATTTCAAATGTTGCATCTAAATCATAAATAAACTCTTCATAATCAGTTCTATCATCACCAATTTCTACTTGAAGTTCTTTAATTTGAACTGGATTATTATTATTTGATGCAATATAAAAACCTAGATATCCTGAATCATTAACTGTTACTGTATATCCAAACCTTTGCCAATTAGTAGAGTTAACAGGTATCTTTGTTCCAGATGTTGTAGGTATCTTTTTATTTTCAAAGTACATAGATGTTCCTGCAGTAGTAGTCATTTTAGCTAAAAATGAAATTGTTACAGTTTTTCCAATATAATCTCTTAAATCATAAGTATATACTTGAGAATAATTTCCTATTGTACTATTGTGCAGTCTTAATATTCCTTCTTCTTCACTATATTGTTTATAGCATAAAGTTGTAGTATTAAATGTTGTACTGTACCATTTTACCTTAGATTTTGCATCAATAAGGTTTTTACCCAGTGGCTTTCTAAGTAAGTTAGCTAAATCAATCTTTCCTTCAAGTCCAGAAATAGTTACAATATTTTTTTCAAATAATAAATAATTATTATAATATGTATTATAGTCGTGTCCTTCATTATATTCATCTGCATAAACATATAATCTATATGTTTGATTTTCATTTAATTTATCATATGAAAGTCTTATAAAATCTTCATTTGTATTTACAGTTACTAAATCAACTAACTTATCATCTTTATCTTTTAATTCTAATCTTACATTATTTTGTAATACTGCTATATCTGGGTCTTCAATATTTATATCAAAGTCAATTATATTTCCTGTAACAAATAGATTTTTAATATTAACCTTAGCAGGTTTTTTCATAGTTTTAAAAGGTTCTATTGAGTGTCTTCCACCTACGACCTCAGTATATGTTCCTTGAACAACAGTTGTATTAACATTAAACTGATACTTTGTTGAAGAGTCTAATCCTTCAAAATTAACTTCTATTTCTTCTCCTTTTTTAAAATTAGAAAGTTGCTCGTCATTTAAATATATTGAGAAAGTTTTTCCACCTTCTAATACATTTCCATTAACATCCTGTTCCCTAAGTAGTAAAGTCGCTTGACTTATGATTTTAACCAATCTATTATCTGTAATATCAGTATTTATTTTTAATTTAATTTTTGCATTTTGATACGTTAACTCAACCATTTCTGTATTAAGGTATAATTTACCAAGTGTTCCTATTGTTGCAGTTATAAAATCACCTTGTCCTATAATTTGATCTTTGTATATACCATTACCGTCTCCTAAATCATAATTTGCATATATTGTTATTATATAGTTTTGTAACGGACTTAATGATTCGAAAATCAAATCTACTCTATCTTTTATTTCAAGATTTCCAGACTCAACAACTTCTCCAGTTAAAGTTGTTAATTCATATCTATACCCAGACATTGTTACATTATCAGTATTAATCAAAGACAATGTTACTCCAACTTGTGTAAGGTCTTTTTTAGATGTCTGAATATTAACTCTAGGGTCAGCCTTAGCAGTCACAGTATTTCCTTTACTATTATTTAATTTAAACTTATTACCAACTAAATCATAAAGAAAAATCTCATATGAATATTTAGAATTTGAAAGTAATGTTTCTGATGTTTGGAAAGTAACTTTTTCACCTTTTAGCATTGCATTTAAATAAGCAATAGGTATTCTATATGAAACATTATTAATTACAAGTTCTCCACTCTTTAGCCCTTTAAATACTTCATCTTTTAAATCATTTTCAAAACATAAATCAGCAATTTCTATTTTATCTTTATAAATATTACCATTTTTAAAATCAAGAGTTATCGAATTTAAAGATTCAAAAGATTTTGTTTTTATAGTCTGAGTATAGAATTGTCTAACTCTCTTTTTTCCTTCTATATCTAAATAAGTATATTTTGCAGTAATTTCATATTCATCATCAGGTGCTAACCCTCTTATTTCAATATTCCCAGAACTTCTATATGATTTAAGTAAATATTTTTGTCCATTTTTTGTTATTGTAATTTCAACAGGAGAAGTTATAGCTCCACTTGGATCATATATATTAAGTACTGATGATGTATAATATACATTTTCAGTAAATGTATCAAGTGTTACTTTAGGGTCTATATATTCAATTTCTTTCTCTTCTGTTTTTTCTTCCTCTACATCTTCTTCTATAACTATAGTTTCTTCTTTTTTTGGTTCTTCTTGTTCTTCACTTTCAAAATTTACATTTTCAATAGGTCTCTTTTTTAAACCAAGATTTATTAATAAATCATTATAATTTAGTGTTACGTCTGATATTGAAATTTCTGAGTTATCATCAACATCAGATATTCTTTGATATGAAAATTCATCATTTTTTATTTTATATAATGCAATATAGTCGTTATTAAAATAAATGATACTATTCATTGGTATTATATATTCATTAAATGCTGTCTTTAATTTTATCTCTTTTGTATTTACACATATTTTATTAGTACTCTTTAAAAAGATATATTCATTAATATCTGCTCTCATTAAATCATCCATGTTATATTTTATTCCTGATGAAAGTGTAAATGAGAGTTGTCCGCCCTGATATTGTTAAGAAATCTTTTGTAATTAAAGATACATCTTCTGATAAATTATACAAAACTATATTATCATTTATATATATAGGATAATCCAAATTTATATTGTTAACTGTACTCTTTCCTACATAAAATGAATTTAATCTTTTGTATATCATATCTTGTTCTTCAACTTTAATTGCTTTAATCTTATCATTTTCATCATTAAATTTTTTATTTAATAAATTTTCTGTAATTTTATTTCCAGATACAGCATAACCAGAATATTCAGCTATTTGATATGGCTTAAATCTAAAAACTAAAAAATAAAATAGTGCAAGTACAATGATTAAAAAAAGCAAAAGTAACATAATAATAGAAGAGTTAGAAAGCACAGAATCTAATTTTTCTTCATTTTTTACTTTTTTTACATTAGACTCAATATTCAAACTAATCTCCTCCTTCATAATCAAAATTATTTAAACTTTCAATTTTTTTAATTAATAGTTGATTACCTCTATCGCTTACAACAGAATCAATACTTAAAGAAATTGTATAATTATCTGTTTTAGCAATAACTTCCTGATTAGGTGTTTCAATAATTTGACAATTATCTTCCTCATAATTGTATAATTCAATATTTTTGTTATATTCAACTATCGCGTATGAAAGTGCAGGTACTTTATATTCTTGTGAATCTATTACAATAGTTGTATCTTCTAAAAAGAAATACAAATCATTTCCATCATATAAAAATGCATTCTGTACACTCTTTTGCTTTTTTTCACGTTCTATATATGTATCATAACCATCACTGTAAACATTAGTAAAATATGATAATTTATATAGTTTTACAGTTTGAAGTGGATAAACTATCGCCATATCCTTTGGTAGCAATACTCTCGACTTAACATCTTTATAATAAAGAGGTGTAGAATCAAGAGTTACCTTTAAATCTTTAAACCTTAGCTCAGTTATCTCGTTTCTATTTGTCAATCTAAAACTTCCTTCATATTCTACCTTCTTACCTGAGAAATATTGATAAAAACTATGGTCTTCAAAAAATTCTATCTTATAATAACTAAGTAAAATAGCAACAATAATTAGAACTACAAGAAAAGCAACTAGCATTATAATTTTTATAATATTATCTTTGTTCATAAGTTTTTCTCCTTTTTAGTTTTTTCCTTACACTCACATCTTCTATATTCCTTAGAGAAAAATATGTAGCATAAATTGATATAAATACACTTAGTAATGCTCTTATAATAACAATAAATATATCACCATTGACATCTAATATATATCCATATAGACTATTTACTAATACTAATGAAAAAATTAATATGCATGAATTAATAACCTCAAATATTCCTTTTTTAAAATCAAATAACATAACTATATATATTAGCGATACTATCCCTACCATAATAACATTAGCTATAACTTGTTTGGAATATGTAAAAGCAGTATAATATATTAAAAATAACCTTATAAATATTAAAGAAATTAATATTATATCTACATTTTTTAGTCTAAGAAATATTCCATACATAAAAGAGTCAAATTTATTTAATTTCAATTTAGAAGTAAATAATATTATGACTAGAAAAATAGATAAAATTGAAATAAGGAAAATTATCATCATATCGGAATATTCATTTAATTCATACATTATTAATTCAATCATATTAGCTTAATCCTCTTTTAAAAATAAATTAAATTTATTATGCTTATGCATATAATATCCAACTATATTATCAAGTTTTATAGTTCTATCAATGGTCTCAATTTCTATTTTGCCATCTATTTCACCTATAATTGGCATATAATCTTTCATTATTATTATTTTATAATCTCTACTTGATACTTTTATAAAATTTACATCATTTATTTCTTGCAAACCATTTTTTATACTAAGCAGGTTAACTTTTATACTATAATTATCACCTGTTAGAACATTTTTGCTATTTTCATCACTCTTCATTCAAACTACCTCTATATAAGAATTTTTCCTCATCTACATCATCATATGCTCCATTTAAGATATCAGATACATCATTTAATAAGTTATCAACATCAACCATTTTACCTTCAAGACCTGTATAATCTTTCGCAACAAACATAGGTTGTGAAAAGTAATTTCTTAATTTTCTAGTTCTATAGAATATGTTTTTATCATTATCAGATAATTCATCAATTCCAAGAACGGCAATAATTTGCTCAAGTTCGTTATATCTTGAGAAATATTTCAAAGCTTCAGTAACAAGATCGTAATGTCTTTTTCCAATTATTTCTGGATCTATTGATTTACTACTAGATTTAAAAACATTTATTGCAGGGTGTAAACCTTTTTCAGCTATTTTACGATCAAGAACAATTTGACCATCTAAGTGAGTAAGAATAGTTTGAACTGCCTCATCATTAATATCATCAGCAGGTATATATATAGCTTGGAATGAAGTTATTGAACCTCTACTTGTAGAATTTATTCTTTCTTGAACACCTGAAATATCTGAAAGTAATGTAGTAGGATATCCATTTTCAATTGGAACTCTTCTTAATTCAGTGGAAACTTCGGACATAGCTTGTACATATCTATAAATATTATCAATAAATAGAAGTACATCTTGTTCCTTTTCATCTCTTAAATATTCAGCAAGTGTTAAACCACTATATACTGCTTTAGATCTTGAAGAAGGTGATTCGCCCATTTGACCAAATACCATTGATATTTTATCAAGCAAATCATCTTTTTTCATTTCATCATAAAGTTCCTTACCTTCACGAGAACGTTCTCCAACACCTATAAATACAGCATTTGAATTTTGCTTTCTATAAATATTATTTATTAACTCTTTAATAAGAACTGTTTTACCAACGCCTGCACCACCTAAAAGTCCCATTTTATATCCTTTTTGAATTGGTGCAAAGAAGTCAATAACCTTTATTCCTGTCCATAGTATTTTTCCACTTATGTCTAACTCTTCAATTGAAATATTTCTATCATAAACATTTCTTTTTACTTCTTTTTCAATAGTATTTCCGTCAATTAATTCACCAAAAGAATTAAACACTTTTCCTAAAATTTCCTCAGAATATTGAATTTGTAATCCTTCAGTAAGTGCCTCTAGCTCAAATCCTTTCTTTAAGCCTTTAACACTCTCAAAAGGGATACAACTTGCAATATTGTTATCTAATTCTACAACTTCAAATTTGTGAAGCATTGTATCATCTTTATATACTAAGATATCTTTTGTTTTTACATCACTTTTATATAAAAAAACTTTTACATTTAACTCTGAGATTGATATTATTCTTCCTACTTTTTCCATATTACCCATCCTTATTATTTAATTGATTAAAGTTTTCTAATATGCTCTTGAAATTTTTGTTTCCTATTTCTTTTCTTTCCATTATGTTTCTTTCTACTTCAATTTCATCTATCTTTTTCATAGATTCATTTGTAATAGATTGTCTCATTATATTTTCTGAAGCATAACTATTTTCAGTAGCAATTCTAATTTCATAAAGCAAGTACATAACTATAATGTTCGTTAGTATTTCATTTATATCACCTTCAATAACAAAGTCTTCTTTAAATAGCTTTTTTTCTTCACTACTTAAATTATTATCATCTAAAGGTAATAATTTTTTCTTTATCAGTTTAATATTACTAATGTTATAATAATGATTATATACAACATTAATTTCCCTATATTGAAACTGAGTTAGCCCTTGATAAAGAATATCTTCAATTTGTTTCATGCTTTCTTTATATTCTTTTTTTGTTATAGCAAGTACCACATTTTCTTTATGTTGAAGTATTTTTTTACCAATAATTATTTTATCTGCTTCTACATCTTCCTTAGCAACTTGATTTACATTATTATTAAAATCGCCGCAAAATCCTAAATCATTTGCAATATACACATTTAAAATCTTTTTACCTTTTTTATACCCAATAATTCGCTTATCTAAGATAAAATTTCTGTTATTTAAAATGTTGTTTACAAAATCATTTAAATATTTTTCATATTCAAAATATTTTTCGGCTCTTTTTTTACTTGAATCAACTCTAAGAAGGGCATGAAAATTCATAACTCTTACAACACTTTTTATATTCATAGATTTTTATCCTCACTAATTGCTTTAAATCTAAGTAAAATTTCGTCTTGGGACATAGGAGAAAACTTTGGTTGGTTTAATGTTTCTTCTATTTTTTTACCTAAATTTATTTTTTCTTTTAGTTCATTACTCATTTCATCAGTATTTGCTAGCTCATAAACTTCTTTTGTTTCAAGATATGATAACAATTTTCTTCTTATTGTTGCACCTAAAGATTTCATTTCTTTACTCTGAACGGCACCGCCAAGTCTTGAAACAGAGACTGTATAATCTATCGCAGGTTTTTGACCTTTTGTAAATTGCTTTTGAGATAACACTATTTGTCCATCTGTTATAGAAATAATATTTGTAGAAATATAGTCTGTGATATCTCCACCTTTTGTTTCTACAATAGGTAGTATTGTTATTGAGCCTCCATTTTTATGTTGACATCCTTTTTCAAGCAATCTTGAATGGAAATAGAATATATCTGATGGATAAGCCTCTCTTCCTGGAGCTTTATTAGATATAAGGCTAATTTCTCTATATACTTCAGCATGCTTTTTCAAATCATCAATTATAACTAGTACATCTTTCTTTTGATGTAACATATATTCTTCTGCTATTGATACTCCTACAAAAGGTATTAGACTCTGAACGGGAGGTTTATCGTCATTTGTAGCAACAACAAGTAAAGTGTATGAAAGTGCACCTCTTTTAAGTAATTCATTATATATAGTTTTTATTTCTTTTTTGGTTTTTCCAACTGCAATATATACACAAATCATTTCTTCTTTGTTTTGAAGTGCAATACTCCTTTGATTAACAATTGCATCAAGGGCTATTTGAGTTTTTCCAGTTTTTTTGTCACCAATTATTAATTGTCTTTGCCCTTTTCCGATAGGATAAATCAAATCAATTCCCGCAATACCTGTAAGCATTGGTCTATTTACTGCAGTTCTATCCATTAGTGGTACATTAGGTCTTTCAATATCTATATATTTAAAATTCTTGAAATACTTACTTGTTAATTTATCTTCTCCGAATAAATCAATTATTCTTCCTAGTGCATCTTCTGAAAAAATAGCTTTAAACTGTTCTCCAGACGCACTAACTTCATCTCCTACTTTTATTGGCTCATTTTCTCTAACAATAGCGACACTTACAACATTTTCCCCTATTGAATTTACATACCCAATACCTTTACCTAGAATTGTTACTTTTTCAAAGAAAGATACATTCTCAAGTCCTGAAACTTCTATAATATAATCTTTTATTTTTACAACAACTCCAGTGTCAAATACATTATCCTCTTCCTTAATTTTCTTAATTTTATCATTAAGTAAATTATCAATATATGTACCCACAATAACCTCCTATAAAAAACAATTATATACTATAATCGTAAATCCTATTTTTGTACTTAATTATGATTCCCTCTGACATATTGGAATAATACATGGTTTTTACATTTTTTCCAACATAATCATAGCTTTTATCACTTCTACTAACATATACATAAACAATAGGATCATATTTTTTTATCAATTCTTTTAAATAATTTAAAAAATCTATAGTACTAAATTTTTTACTATTTTTAAACTTTTCATTAAATTTAATTAATTCTTTTTCTTCATCAGATAATACCTCAGATATTATCTTTTTCTGATTTTCACTCGATAAAGTAATAAGTTGATATACTGCATTATTATCAAAATTTCTTTTTATCTTCATTAAATCATTATATATTTTGTTATCATTACTATTAACTTGTTTTTTTATAAATGCTCTTAACAAATTTTCATTATCAAAATAAAACTCTTTTTTTAGTCTTTTGTAGTTATAGAAGAAACTATCTTCTTTGTACTCTGGTAGTCTAATGTAATTTAATAATTCAGTACTTTTACCTTCTTGGTTATCATCAGATGAATTTTTATCAGATAGCATATTAAGTTGCATATTTCTATAGTCATTTTCATCAATATATTTAGGTTTCTTATTTTTTCTTATATCATTCATATCGTAATCAGAGTCAACAGCATCCTCATTTTCTAAGTCTTCTTCATTACCACTATTGTTACTATCTTCACTATTATCGCTTACATTATTCTTTTTACTTGCACCACCATTTGTATAATCATTGTCTTCGTCATCATCATTTTCAATATCTTCTACATATCCTTCTTTACCTTTATAGAAAGGTCTATCAAATAATATACGTTCATCATTTCTATCATGTAATTTGTTATGGTCAAAAGGCACATAATTTGCAAGCATATTATTATCATAGCTTTGATGTTTTTTATTTTTTAATACTTTAAGAGTATCTTCAATAGAAGATATATCATTTTCATATTTATTAACTTGATTTTTTAAGTTTTCAAGTTCAGTTTGCTTTTCTTTTAACAAATATTCATACTCTTGCATTTTCTCAACAAAATACTTTTTTGTATTTACATCAAGTCTTTTTACAATGTTTTTAAATATCAGAAAAGCCATAATAAACATTAATAAAATTATAACTACAGACGGAATAACTAAATTCACAATAAATCACCTATATAACTAATGGATTATAAAATAATAGTAAAAATGTAAATGCAAATATCAATAATAAGAATATAGCAAGTACAATTAGTATTGTCATTATTGAATGCACAATATCACTTTTAGTTTCTGGATTTCTTCCAACCGCCTCTGCGACCTTTGAACCAAGTATCCCTATTCCTATACCTAGTCCTAAAAATGTTAATCCTAACATCCACCCTATACTATTTACTGTTGCAACTAAAACTTGTTCCATTTATTTCATCTCCTTATATATTCTTTTAAATTTTTTACAACTTTATTTTAATACTATCTTAATATTTTTTAAATTTACTTTCTATTACATAGTCAATACTTTTATCATTATATTTTAGGTTTTCTAATCGTAAAATATATTCTGTTCCAGATTCATATTTAACACTTGAAGACCAACCTTTACTTTTTTTAGCCTCTTCTATATCTATATTTACCTCTTCTGTTTTTCTTTTATCTACATAAACAGCTAATTTACCAGAAGAGAACACATAATCAGTATCTAACTTCAAAGTAAAATATATTTTTGAAAATGTAAGTCTTGTTATTTGTAAATCAGCATTAACTTTCTTTGTTTTTACAGTTTGAACACTATGTACTACACTTGATACAGAATTACCTGCAAGTATTTCATTATATCCAAAAGTAAGTTGATATTGTGTATCTGGGTTAAGATCAGCAATTCTATAACTTGTTACATTTTTATCTAGCGAAATAGTTCTTTGGAAATTATTTGTTGATTCAACTGTAACTGATACAACTTGGTATTTATTTTCTGGGTCATTAATAATATAGTTTATATCAATATATGAAGCTCCTACTGTAACATTTCTTACTTCAATATACTTTGACAATGTTGATTTTTTTATTACATCTTTACTAGAAAGTCCACCACTTGAATTATTATTTGTAACATTTAAATCAGCATTTATTGTATTTTCAGTACTATTAATTGTTGCGTTTTGACCATTTGCAGCTATATTATCTCCGCCTTCATTACCTCCACTGCCTTCTTTGTCATTTTCTTCTGCTACAATTTCCTCTTGTCCTATAGGTTCTTCTTTTTCAACATAATTATTAGTACTTCCTATTATCTTTTTCAAATCAATATCCTGATTTTCATATACCAACTTTTCATTTGCTACATCAAAGCCAAATGATGCTGTATATATTGTCATAGGATTTATTGTTTTTGCATTTAAAACATTATTAGTTAAAAGTGTATTTCCACTTTTATCAAGCACTGCAATTAAGAAATCTTCTGTATTAAGTGAATTATTTTGATTAATAATTCTTCCACCTGTTATTACATACTTCCTATCAGCGAGTTTATATATAAAATCATCATTTAAATTTGAGATTTTATTGTTTCCAGTATACTTCTCTACCTGTCCATCTGAAAGAACTTTGTATATGTTTCCAAATACATTGAGAGTAGACTTATTGACATCATATACTATCGCCTGACTTCCTAAATTGTACTTATTATCTTCATTATCATATAAATAGTAATTACCATCCCATTTTTTTTCAATTCTGCCTTCGCTATCAATTTTTATTTGGTCATATTCCATATCATAAGCAATAGCTCCACTACTTACATAATATTCCTCTTTCGTATTAAAGAAGGAAAAAACTATGAATAACACTAGTATTGCTATTATGCCTATTATAATAATTGAAAAAATTGAAATTACTCTTTTATTGCCATCAATAAGTCTTCTCACTCTAAACACCTCTTACCTTACTTTGTTATATATATACTCTAATGTTGACTCTGCAACTATTGTACCTTCTGTTAAATATTGTATTTGTACCATATAGATACCTTCAGCTTCTAAATAATCATTTAATGTAAATACATAGTAACTATCTTCACCTGTTTGTGTTCTCTTTGGATTAAATGGAACTTCAGCATTTTTTGCGAATCCACTTGTATTATATATTGTATATCTTATTGTATCTATTTTTATTAAGTTATAACTATCACTAAATATAATATCAATTTTATCCTGATTTGGTGATGTACTAACTTTTCCAAGAGAGATACCATATTGATTTATTGGATCTAACACATATTCTTTTGTAACTCTAGTTATATTTTGTCCATCATTATTTAAGTCTAATTCTAAGAATACTTTAAGTGTTAGTTTTCTCATTTGGTCAATACCATTAATTGTTACAGTATTATTAATCAAGTTTGTTATATATTCTTGTTTCAAATCATCAGGAGTTATATCTTCTCCGTTTTCGTCTAATATAGCTATTGTATATTTATCGTCTTTTACGACTCTTTCATTTTGGTCATATACTGAAATCTTAAAGTCTACTATATCATTATCTCTTCTTACACCTTTCATTGCAACAATTGGTTCAGAAAGTTTAGTTAAATTAAAAGTATGCTCAACTGAAGTTATTGGAACTTCTCTATCTCCATCATATATTGCAATTGTTGTAATTCTAACTTTATACTTTTTACCAAATTCAAACATTCCACCTGGTCTTGCATCAATTTGTTTTACCATTCTTGCAGTAAATGGCTCTTCATCTTCAGTTTCATATATTTGTTTAAAAGTTCCACCTTCATCTTTAAATAAAGTATATTTTATTTTTTGATATCCAAGTACTATATCAAGATTAAATGAAATATCTACTGTTTTCTCTCCATACAATACTGGATTATATTTTACACTAACATCAGTTATTTTTATATCAGCAAGTGTATTAAAATAATATTTTCTTCCAACTACTGCTTGGTCTACATCATACAAATATCTTTCTACTTCACCAGATTCAGTAAGTAATTTTGCCTTAAATCTTATGAAATAATAACATTTAGCCTCTAATTCATCAATTAATATTTTATCTTCAAACTCATCTACTGTTGCTTCAACAGTTTTTACATAGCTTTCATTTTTCCATGCACTATCTGTTTTATATACCTCAATATATATTTTATTTTCTTTTATTTTTATTTTGTCATTAATTGTTAAATCTGGATTAATTCTAACTAAATCTAATTGTCTATCAACTTTTAAATCTCCATTTGGTTTTTCCATGCTTATTCCTGGTAATATAAACTCAAATTTAATTGTTTTGCTACCTGTGCACCTTAATGAGCCGCTTTTAAGTGGTTTTAAAGATATAGCATCATTATTATATAAATATCCTTTATCTGATATTTCAATAGGTACATCTCCCTTATTATCATTTAAAGCACTGTCAATACTTAATATTTCGCCTTCTTCATTTTCACCTTTAGTTATTTTATAAATATTACCATTTGCTTCAGGATAATATGTTAAATTACCTTCTTCGTTATAATAATAGTAATATATAGACTCATTTTTTAGATAATTCTTTTGTAATGTATAGTACTCAGCTCTCATATCAAAACCATTACTTCCATTATCATAATATGCATAAAGATTTACATCCACATTTTTATTAATAAAGTCTGATATTTCGTTTAAATCTGTAATAAGTACTCTATTTTTTGGTACCATTAAATCAGTTGTTTGTGTTTCTCCATCTGATTCAAATTCAATGTAATATGCAGCAATTCTATCTAAAGCTGGAGAATCTGATAAAGAGATTTTAACATTATTTCCTTCTACACTAACATTATATGTTAAATCGTCTATAGTTTTTGTACCTTCAAAATAATTTGCAATTAAATTTTTTCTTTCAACTGCTTCATTATTCATTAGTCTTTGATCTACGTATAATATAAGATTACCTTGAAGTAAATCATCAAATGTTATTGATTTATATTCTTCATAGAAATCAACTTCTATATCCTCACTATTTGTAGCTCCTTCATTTGAAATATTAAGTTTATTTTCTTCAAGAGCTTGGTCTATATCTGAACATCTATATTTAAATGTAGCATATGCTTCACCAGATGAAGATTGATAAATTTCAATTTTTGGCTCTTGTTTATATGCTTTTATAGTTTTTGATCTAAGATGTATATCATCATAAACATATGGGTACGTTGTATCAACTTCTCCATCACCATTTGTATCAAGTTCTAGCTTATACTCAAAATAATATGAATTACCTCTTCTCGGAGTACCATCTTTTCCTTTAATACCATCAAATATCTCAAATACTGCTCCTTTAGTTTCTCCATCTTCTCCAACAGGAACTCTTATTTCTTTTATTACTTCTTTTGTTTCCGCATCATACATATAATAAACTGCGTTTACAATTTGCTCATCACTAATACCTGCATCAATACTATATCCAACAACTGTTTCTGGGTCTAAATCTTCTCTATAGCCAGCAGTAATATCTTTATACTGTCTTGCCATTTTATTTTTTATAGGTATTACAAGCATTGCATCTTCTGGGTCAGTTGGATATTCAATCTTCTTTACTGATTCAAATGTAAAAGTATCCTCATATATTGGTATGTTATTTGGATATTCAGTATAATCATATGCCTGAGTTACTTTCAGTGTATAGTACTTCTCTTTAAAATCACCAGGTTGTGCTCCAAAAAATTTTGGATCAATGATAAGTTTATCATTATATAATTTATCTTTTAATTCACTAATATATGGTTCATTATTTCTATCAACTAATTTTATTGTCTTTACAGGAGAACTCATTATACTCTGACCTGCGTAAAGGTTAAATACAATAGATGTTAATGTTTGTGCTTCTAAAGTATTATCTTCTCCCTCTCTTGCAGTAAGTTGAAACTCTAATTGGAATGGATCTTTAGATTCTCCAACTTCATTTTCATGGAATACTGCTACAAAAGGTTTTGGGTCAGCAGTTTTTACAATAACACTTCCTATATAGCAATTTTTTATAGGAGCATTACCATCACTTAAATCTACAGTTGCATAAACGGCAAATCTATATGTTTCATTAGCTCTTAAATAGTTTACATTTACAGGTATTACTAAGTTACCTGCTGAATTAAATTGCTTTACTGTACCAACTGAATCTGTATATGTTATAGTGAATGGGTCAGAATTTAAATTAATTGTATTAAATTCATCTTCTATTATTATTTTTCCTCTTATAGCTTCAAAAGTTACTTCACTTTCTTCAAATCTAAGTATTGGGAAAGGAACTCCATCAAGTTTCATAACCTCTTCACATAAAGGACTTTCATATTCAACGTATTTTTCATTATCATAAAACTCAACTATAACTTTAAATACATAACCTGTTTCCCTATATAATTTTACATTATCTACTAATATTGATGTAGACTTACCTGAAGTAGATTCATATACTGCGACAGGAGCTGCTTCTTCTCCTTCAGTATTACCTGCTTCATATATTTCATACCTATATTTAGATATACCATTATCTTCGTCTTCAATACCACTTATTGATAATTCAAAAGTTCCATTTCTTTTATTAATTTCAAAATATGGTGTTCCTATTTCTGGAATTCTTTTTAATGTTTTATATGGTATAGGTTCATCAGTACACCTTTCTATTACTTGATTTCCATATAACACATTTTCAATTGAAAGTTTATATTCTGTATTTGGTATAAGGCCAGTAAACTCAAATGTAGTATCTTCAACATCATCTTCGTTATCTATCTTGTAACTTTGAACTACTTCTCCTTTAGTATTATATAATATAATATCTGCACTCTTAAATTTTGAAAGTTCGTCTATGTTAATTTTAAACTTAAGTGAAGTATCTGTAAAACAATCTTTTTCAAATCCTATACCTATTGAATCAGTAACAAAAACTTTATTGATAAATCTCTTATTATATTGGAATTCTCCTAGTTTATATGAAGAATCAACTGCTAAAGTATATTCGGTATCTGGATTTAAAGATAATACAGATATTTCTTCTTCAAATCTAGACATATCAATTTGATTTACATATACAACTTTTCCACTTGAATTTTCTATAACTGATACTTCATGGTCTGATGTTAAAACGTTATTAGTATCTTCAATTGTAATTTTACAGTTAAATCCTAAAGAGTTTGTTTCAAATTCTTCAAGAGTAAATATAGGTTCAACTGATACTACTTCTTCTTGATATTCGTCATTACTTTGTTCATCTAAAACTGAATTTCCTGTTGCATTATTTTCTGTTATTTCTGGAGCTGCATCCTCTGCACCTATAATGCCATTTCCACCCTCACCATTGTCAGAGCCATCTCCATTTCCATTTCCTTCTCCATCTTTGCCTTCTTCTTGATTTTCATCTAGTAAATCTTCATCATCAAAATCTTTTATTTCAATATTATCATCTGAATCAATAACCATGTTTTCCAAACTTAATTTAGTTTCATCTTTTTTTCTAATTAATTTTCTCTCAAGATTAATAGTTATTTCATTTGGCATTTCTATATTAACAGAAGATGATATTGTTTGATATTTTACTTCTTGATTGTACAAACTAACTATTTCATTATCTAAGTATTCAAGTTCTATATAGCCATCAATTTCTTTTATTTCGCCATTGCTAAAGTGAATTTTCATATCATCACTTGCAATTAAATACTTATTTTCAGATATTTTATATATAAAATTTACAAATTCAAGGTTAGTATTAATATGTGAAATAACATATTGTCCACCTTGATATTTTAAAACTTTGTTCGCACCTATATTATAATAAATGATTGGATCGTTATCTATGTCTTCAAGATTTAAAATAACTCCTTTGCTAAGTGAACTTATAGAGTCATTATTGTAGTGAATAAAGTTATTCTTCCCCGCTAAAACATCATTTCCATCAATGTCTTCGAATTTTATTTTATCGTCATATTTATTCACATAAGTACTATTTTCACCAAAATAATACCTCTCTATATTTTTTCCTTCTGAAGTTGTTGCATTTTCCACGTCAAATGGAGCACTTTGCAATATATACCCTGCACCATCAAAACTTTTTGTTCTTTCATTAACAACATTATAACTTCCTATAACAAGGAAAGTACCTAAAACTACACCAATCAATATTATAACAAATACATATTTTTTCATAAACTAAACTCCTCTTATGTCTTTTTCTAAAGATTATCATAATTATATATTTTTATCAACACATTATGGACTTTTTTTACGAATCTTAATCTAAAAATAATATATATGAAATATAATTGAGATATAATTGTAACAGAAACAAAAGTATAGACAAAATATTACAACAATTTTACATAATAAAAAACATATAAATTTATTATAAAAAAATATAAAAAAAGAATAGCTATTTCTAACTATTCTTCCACAGGATATACACTGACTTTTTTATCAGTTTTTCCTTTTCTTTCAAATTTAACAACACCATCTATTAAAGAATATAGTGTATAATCTTTTCCACATCCAACATTTGTTCCTGGATGTATTTTTGTTCCTCTTTGTCTATATAATATGTTTCCAGCTAAAACAAATTGACCATCTGCTCTTTTAGCTCCAAGTCTTTTTGATTCACTATCTCTACCATTTTTAGTAGAACCCATACCCTTTTTATGTGCCATCTATATCACTCCTTTTTAATTTCATTTTATAATTTTATTTTTTTTACTAAGCCTTTTTTTCTTCTTTTGATTCTTTTACTTCTTCTTTTGCAGGCTCAGCTTTTTTTGCTTTTGTTGCAGTAGATATTTTTTCAATTTGTATCTTTGTATATGGTTGTCTATGACCTTGTGTTCTTCTATAATTTTTCTTAGCTTTATACTTAAACACAACTATCTTTTTAGACTTACCGTGTCCTACAACAGAAGCAGTAACTGTTGCTCCTTTTACAGTATCTGTTCCAACAGTAACTTTTTTACCGTCTGAAACAAGAAGTACTTTATCGAAAGTTAATTCTTGTCCTTCTTCAGCACTTTCAATTCTGTCTACAAAAACTATATCTCCTTCTTGTACTTTGTACTGTTTTCCACTAATTTCAACTATTGCGTACATTTAAAATTCCTCCTTTTTCTTACTTGCTCTCGCCATTGAGGTAGTATTTCTACTTTAGAAACCTTTTCTGTGCGGAATATAGCATTAATTATACCATTATTTGCATTACTTGTCAAGAAAATCGGTTAATTTTTCTTCAACTAATTTAAATATATCCTCTAATTTATCTAATTCATTTTGTCTAAATTTTTCAAGTACAAAGTCCTTTAAATCTTGTTTTTCATATTTTAAGCCACCAATTCCAATTCTTATTCGTGGGATTTGCGTAGTTCCTAGCATTTGTACAATATTTTTCATACCATTATGTGAGCCACCACTACCTTTTTCTCTATATCTAATAGTTTCAAAATCTATATCAATATCGTCATAGATTATGATTATATCGTTACTATCTACTTTGTACCAATTTTTTAATTTTACAACTGCATTGCCACTTAAATTCATAAAAGTTAAAGGCTTAGCAAGTATAATTTTCTCATCTTTATATTTTATCTCACATATTTTACTGTCTAATTTTTCTTTAGATATTTCTATATTATTATTTTTTGCAAAATAATCTAAAAACATCCAACCAACATTATGCCTTGTTTTTTCATATTCTTTTCCTGGATTTCCTAAACCTACTATTATTTTCATATTTTTTATCTCCTAAAACCTATATATCATTATTTTAAATACTTCCTTTAAAATGCTTGAATTTTTCTTTTGTTTATAGTATCATTATATATGAATAGTATTAATATGTCAATTATATATTTTTATATATTAATAATACTACTAAATCAAAAAAGGCGGTGATAATAATTGGATAAGTTTTTTAAAGCTTTACATATAAAAAATCCTGATAGAGCTTTAACGTATATTTTATATGGTATTTCATTTTTCTTAGTTTTGCTATCTCTTGGAAAACTTCTTGCTTTTCTCGTTGGAGATGCTATTGTAAATGAAAATATATCACCATATGTATACTCTATATTTTTTATGATACCTCCACTTGCATATTGCTTTTATGCAAATTCAGGTTTAGCAAAAAATGATAATGCCAAAATTAATTTTTATATACTAACTTGTGTATTGCTTGCAATAATTATGGGCTCTATGGCTTGTACATATATAAATAATGCTGCTTGGTGGTTACTTAAGAAAATTCCAAACTACGAACTTGTAAAAAGCACTTATCCTGAATTTTTTCCACCTGCAATAAAAACGCTATGTTTTGCAGTACCTTTTGTAACAATATTTAAAATACTAGATTATTTCTTAATAATATTTAGAGATGAAGACTTACCAAAAGCTATTGTTGGTTTTTCCGGTTTGTCTGTTGCAAAAAAATCAAAAGATACTGGAGTATTTACTTGTGAAACTATTATTTGTAAAGCAGAAGGTTCATCTGTTCCTGTAGTTGTACCGGAAAAGAAACGTTATGAGGCAACACTTGTACAAGGTGCTACTGGTACAGGTAAAACGGCAACAGT
>CANQLD010000005.1 GCA_947624625.1 uncultured Clostridia bacterium
CCTATGATTATTTTTATTTTATCATAGAAAGAAATTTTTTACTATTCTTACTTTACACAAAATTTTAGATACACTCACTTTGCTAGGTATCTCTTTCTTTAACTCCTACCAGCTATTTTTTTTATTATGTATATATGCTATTATCATTTTAATTATTATATATAATGCAATACAAGATACAGAAATAATTATAACTATTATTACGTCAGTACTAAACAAACTACCAGTTACAGGAAGTTTTTTAGCTTCATTAAATACTGTCTTCTCTATATTTACACTATCATCTTTTATTTTAAATTCATGTTCATCTGTGTACATAATGTATTTATCTGGAACAGACACTTCTTTATAATAGTAAGTACCTACTTTTAAATTCTCAGTTTCAGCAATACCCTTTTCATTTGTTACTATATTTGCAATTACATTTTTATTTTCATCTAATATTTCAAATCTAGCATTAGCAATAGGTGTATTATCTTCTTTTGATAATTTATAAAGTACTAATTTAGCTGACTTTAATTTGTTAATAACAGTTTCTTGTACAAAAGTAGTACTTCCATCTATAACAAATTCTTTTTCTGTCGAATCTAATATATATATTTCAGGTGTTGAAACTTCTCTATAATAATATGTTCCATTTGATAACTTTTGTGTAACTGCCACACCATTTGAATCAGTTGTAACTGTTTGTACAACATTTTTACCTGAATCTAAAATTTCAAAAGTTGCCCCTTCAATTGGTTTATTATTTTCATCAACTTTTAATAATTTTAATTGTCCTTCTATTTTAACATTTTCCTCAGTCAACTCGATTACTTCATCAGCATCTTTAATTTCAAAAGACTTTTCTTTTGGATCCATAACAATATTATCAGGTGCTGAAACTTCTTTGTAATAGTACTTACCTAAAGTATAAGTCCTTGTTGATGTTGCAATTCCTTTATCATCAGTAACAAGTGTATCAATTTTATTTCTTGAAGAATCATATATTTCAAAAGTAACACCTGGTACAGGATCAAAATATTGGTCAACTTTTAAAATTTTAAGTGTTCCCTTTTTAGTATAATTAATTACTTTTTTTACAACTAGTTCTCCTGAACTTTTTATTCTAAAATCTTTTTGCTCTTCATCAACAACATAGTTTTTATTAGCATTTGTTACAATCTCTTGATAATAATAATTTCCAGGTTCAAGTTCTTTAGTAATTGCGATACCATTTATATCTGTATATATAGTTTCAACTTTTTTATTTGAACTATCGTATATTTCAAATTTAACGTTAGAAATAGGCTCTCCATTTTCATCACTTTTTACAATCTTTAAACTTCCTTTTACAAGTTCATCAACTACACTTTCAGTAACAGTTTGATTGTTATCTTTTATAACAAACTTATGAAGTTGTGAATCTATCATTATATTATCTGGGGCACTTATTTCTCTATATGTATAAGTTCCAATTGGAAGAGAACTTGCTACAGCTCTACCGTTTCTACCTGTTGTTATATCCATTAATTTCTTTCCAGCACTATCAAATATACGGAATGTTACATTTGGTACTGGGTCTCCATTTGTATCTGTTTTGTATATTTCAAGTGTTCCATCTGCTTTTGTATTATCATATACTTCTGAAGTTGTTTGGCCATTTGCAATAACAACAGTCCTTGTACTTGGATCTTTCTCATAGCCACTTGGAGCTGATATTTCTTTTATATAGTATTTTCCAGCTTCAAGATTAACTAAGTCTATTCTTCCTTTAGCATCACTAGTTACCTCTGCAACTTTATCATTTGAAGAGTTTCTTACTTCAAACACAACACCAGCAATTTTTTTATTATTTTGATCTTGTTTTATTATAGATATATTACCTGCATCATTTTTCCAAGTTATATTTGTACTTTCACTTACAGTAATTGGCTCTTTTATTATAGTAGCAAAGTTTTGAGTTGAAGAACCACTTATACCATATTTTCCACATTTTAATAAATCACCAGTAGCATCAAAATTCAAACTAAAATTAGCTGAAATATCAGACCTTTTTGCAGTTACATATACAAGTTCATTTAATCCAAATGTATTCTTAGGATTACCATTTCTATCAGTAACATATGCACTTGAAGGAGCTCCTTTAAGTGTTGCTTTTATTTCATGCAAAGTAAAATCTGTATTTCCATATTCGTCATAACCAGTAACTTTGTATGGTCCTGCAATATATTTATCTCCTGATTGTTCAATTGAATAATTTGATGTATCTATAACAATTCTTGGATTTGGATTATATGGCTTACTCATTGCTAAATCTACTAATTTTTTAGCTGCAGTTTTCATTTCATTAAATACGTCTTCATATCCTGCATTTGGAGTAGCATCATCTATAGAGAAATGTACACCATTTGTCATTTCACCAGTTCTAGTAACTACTTCCCAAAAAGCCATTTGTGTAGCAAGATAAGCTACTTCTTCTTCTCTTCCAGCACTAATACCAAATGAAGCTATATCTGACATATTATTTGGAAAACCAAACACTAAAACAGCTAGTGCCTCAGCAGACATTTCACCTTGATATCCCATAGAAGTACCGGTTCCTGTAGCACCTTTAGGAAGTTGACGTGCATAATCAATACAAAATGCAGGTTCACCATCTAAAGTTGCCTTTCTATACTTTGTTGCTCCACCTTGTGGAGTTGTGAAAGGAATAGCATCTTCACTTTGATATATTAGTTTCAATGTTGGATTTGCAGCAACTGCATCACCTAAAGTATTAAAACATGCTAAAAATATTGAAAAAACAATAAATAAGCTAAAAACCTTTATAATTTTACTTTTCATATAATTTACCTCTTTTTCTCCTTAGTTTTTCTGTACATTTTTTGCAACTTTTTCTGATACTAAAACACCTTTAACGATTACCCTTTCTGTAGCATTATAATTACAAGTAATTAAAGTTATTTCTTTTTTATCAGATTTATCTAAAACTTCAGTTTGAGTAGGTTTTACATAGTATTTATCTACTACTTTATATGTATACATTTTACTCTGCGTATACACATAAACCAAAGCATCTTTTTCTATTTTATGAAGGTTTTTAAATATTTCTGTATCAATATTATTATGAGCAGCAAGGCAATAATTTCCAACCTGTCCAGGTCTTGATGAACCTTCAACTACCCCTACGTAATTTTTTAGTACTTCAGGTGTTGAACCTTCTGTTATTTGTGCAAGTACATTAATGGAAGGTATTTGAACCACACCTGTTGAACCCTTTTTTATAACTATCTTATTACTACTTTTTTTATTTGTGGATTCTGAATTTCCTTCTCCTGAATTCTCATTTGTATTTAAATCAGCAACATTTGGATTTGTATTATCTACTTCAATTACAGAATCTCCGTCTTGTATGTCTGTTTTATCCGCAATAGATAAATTATTTAATTCTTCCTCTCTAACATAATTTTTTATCCATATTGTTGCAAATGAAACTACTACAATTACAACAATAACAATTAAAATTTCTAATGGTTTTACCTTAAATTTAAAATCACTTAACTTCATAAAATCATACCTCTCTAATAAATTATATCACATACTTAAATTTAATCAATTGTTTTTTTATAATTTTTTCATATTTTTTGGTAATTTTTTAGTGTTCCATTCTACATATTTTTTAACATTTTTACTTCATAAGATTTTAATAACCTGTACTCACCGCACTTTAAATCTCCTAATTCAAGATTTCCATATTTTACTCTTTTTAAATTTAACACGTTTATATCTACTGCTTTACACATTTTTCTTACTTGGCGATTTTTTCCTTCTGTTATTATAATTTCAAGTTTCTCCTTTGAAAGTCTTCTTACTTTAGCCTCTTTAGTAATATATCCTCCAATATCTACACCTTTTCTCAAACTATCGAGTTTTTCTTTTGTAATTAAACTATCTGTTTCTACAATATATGTTTTTTCTATTAAATGACTTGGATGCATCATTAAATTTGCAAATTCTCCATCATTAGTTAAAAGCAAAAGTCCCTCTGTATCTTTATCTAATCTTCCTACAGGAAATACTCTATCGTTTTCTTTAATTAGCTCATAAGTAGCTTTTCTTGAAAATTGTTCTTTATTTGTAGTGATATATCCTTTTGGTTTATTTAACATTAGATATATTTTTTTATTAACTTTATTTAGTATATTTCCCTCAACAACTACTTTATCTTTTTCTTCATCTACTTTTGTACCAAGCTCAAACACACACTTACCATTTATGAATACTTTTCCACTCTCGATTAATTCGTCTGCTTTTCTTCTTGAACAATACCCACTTTCAGCTATATACTTATTTAATCTTATCAACATTTTCAACACCTTAATATTTTATTTCACAAACTTAGATTTTTTTTCATAATATATATTATCATAAGCTTATGTTTATATATATTTTAACTAGCAAGATTTCTTGCTAGTTTCTTTTATATTATAACTCTCTTTTTTCTAGTAATTCAATCAATTTTTTAAAATCTTCAGGAAGTTCAGATTCAAATTCCATATATTTTCCTGTAGTTGGATGTGTGAAACCAAGTAATTTTGCGTGTAACATTTGTCCTTCTATCTTAAATTTACTATCTTTTTTTCCGTATACTTCATCTCCAAGTAAAGGGTATCCTTTATATGCCATATGAACTCTAATTTGATGTGTCCTACCAGTTTCAAGTGTTGCCTCTACTAAACTTAAATTTGAATTATAATATCTTTTTAGCACCTTTATATTTGTTATAGCATTTCTAGAATTTTTAGTTGTTACTGCCATTTTCTTTCTATCTTTACTGCTTCTTCCTATTGGAAGATTAATAGTAAACTCATCTTCTTTTACTATTCCTTTAACAAGTGCTATATATTTTCTTTTTATACTATGTACTTTAAACTGCTCAGATAAATTTTTATGTGCATTGTCATTTTTGGCAATTACTAAAATACCTGATGTGTCTTTATCAATTCTATGAACAATTCCAGGCCTTATAACTCCATTTATTGAAGATAGATTATCTTTACAATGATACATTAGTGCATTTACAAGTGTCCCTGTATAATTTCCATTTGCAGGATGAACTACCATTCCTTTTTCTTTATCTACAATTATTATATCATTATCTTCATATACTATTTTAAGTGGTATATTTTCAGCTACTATTTCTGAGCTCTCTATTTCAGGTAATGTTACTCTAATTATATCATTTTCTTTTAAAACTTGTCCTGATTTACTTGGCACTTTTTCATTAACAAGTATATTTCCATTTTCAAGTAATATTTTTATATAACTTCTAGTAACATCTTCTAAATTTTCTGTTAGAAAAATATCTAGTCTTTTTTTATTATCTTCATTTGAAACTATAAATTCCATATTTTCTCCCATTAATTTTTATTATATTTTATACATTTTTATCTCACAATTATCTTGTCCAAAATTTGTAACATCTAACGACTTAGGATAGCCTTCAAAATATGCTTTTATTGCTCTACATACTCCATTATGTGTAACCAAAAGTATATTTTTATTGCTATATTTAACCAAAATTTCATCTAAAAAATCATCCACTCTTGCAAACAAATCGTCTATATTTTCAGCACCTTCATAATACGAATCTAGCTTCCAGTAATCTTTAAATACTTTATCACTAGAATTTTTACCTGTGTATATTCCAGTATCTCTTTCTTGCAACCTATCATCATATAATATTTCTTTATTTTTCTTCTCATTTACAATCTTTGCTGTCTGCTTTGCTCTTTCAAGTGGAGAAGATATAACTAAATCATAGTCCAAATTTTCTATAATTTTTGAAGCAACTTTAGCTTGCTCTATCCCTGTTTCATTTAGTCCTACTTCCTCTCTTGAATAAGCTAAGCCTTTTTCATTTGCATCTGTTTGTCCGTGCCTTATAACATAAAGATTCATATATACCTCCTTAGTATATTTCATTTAAATAAATTTTCCAATTCTTCCTTTGTAAAATTATATTTTTTATTGCAAAAATGGCAAGATACCTCAAATTTATTATTTTCATCATATATTTTTAAAGCATCTTTTTTTCCTAGTGCAATTATAGTTTCCTCAATTCTTTTTTTGCTACAGTCACATTTTAAAACAGGTTCTTTTTCTTCTATACATTTTATATTTTCATCTCCTGTAATAAACTTTGCAACTTCATCTATATTATTTAAATCAAGCATTAAATTTGTTACACTATTAATAGACAAGTTAATACTTTCAAGTTTTGTTATAACTTCATTACTTGCCTCTGGTAATGGCTCAATAATGTATCCTCCAGCTTTTTGAACTTCGTTTCCTTTAGAAAAATTTACCCCTAAAAATACTGCACAAGGTGTCTGCTCTGAAGTTACAAAGTAATACGCAAAATCTTCTGCTATTTCTGACGAAACCAAATCACATACACCAATATATGGTTCTTTTAGACCTATGTCTTTTATAACTGTAAGTTTACCTCCATTTATTATACCTGATACATCTAACTTACCATTTTCTTTTTTAGGTACATCTACTTGTGGATTGGTAGCATATGTTTTCATTTCTAAATTATTACTTCCACATACTACAATGCCACCAATACTTCCATTTGCTTTTATTTGTACTGTTAATCTATCCGTATCACTTTTTAACATATCTGCCATCATAGTAGTTGCCATCAATGTTCTCCCAACTGCAGCCATTACAACATTTGATGCTTTATGCAAATCTCTATAATTAGCTACCATATTAGTCGCATCTACAACAAAAACTCTAACCATATCATTATGTGCTAAATATCTTTTTAATATATCTTTCATTTCAAATTCTCCTGCCTTTATTTTATTATATACTCCCAACCAGCTTGCCAAGCATTTTTCTTTCTCCAATCATTTTTGTTTGCTTCTTCCCAAGATATATTTTTAGTTATAACTTCAAAAGCAAGTTGTGGTGCTCTATGAGCAATTATTCCTACTTTTTTATCTTTATAATTTTCTTTTAAATAAATTATAAACTGAGAAATTCTTTTTTCTACATTCCTTAAAGATTCTCCATTTGGAAAAGGTGTATCTATATGCTCTTCATAAACAATCAATGACTTATCTTTACCATCTAAATCGCCATAATTACATTCTCTTAATCTCTTATCTTGAATATGTTCTACATCTGGAAACGCAAGCTTAGCTGATTCAATTGCTCGTACTAAGTCTGAAGTAAAAATCACATCAAAATTCATATCTTTTCTTTTTTTACCTAATTCTATTGCTCTTTTTCTTCCTAAATCTGTTAATTCAGCTTGTTTCCAGCCGCTACATATTCCATTTATATTATCGACTGTTGTACCGTGAACAAAATACATTATTTTTAATTCCACTTTTTCACCTTCTCATAAACAAATTTAAAACATTATTTTCTTATCTATTATTATATCAATCGTGACTTTATTTGTAAATAATATTTTTTCAAGTTATAGCAAATCTAGTTTACTTTTTTTAAATAATTGCATACAAAAGATACTTTACTATTTATTTACATAAATATAATTTTATAGTACAAGAAAAGCACTTATAGCTACGAACTATAAGTGCGATTCTATATGTATATGATTAATATTCACTAGCATACAATTTAAATCATATTATTTAGCTATGATTACTGGTCTGAAGGTTGTATATTGATCAACTGTTCCGGTTGTAGTGGTATAACCAAAAGTTCCTCCTGAACGTTTTATGCCTGGAATATTTGACTCCATAAAATTATAACTATTATTGAACCAATTGCCACCATATTGTTTTCCACCATCTAATTCGAATATTGCTTCACCATATCTTGAAGTATTATATGTATAGTTTCTATAACCTTCATCATTTCCCTCATCAGTATTCTCTCTTTTATATACTGATATATATTTTGTTGATTTATTTTGTGCTTCATCTATTAATGCTTTACCGGTTTGTAGAAAAAATACCTCTTCCAGTAGATGATTCTAAGTATCCGGCCATAAATTCACCTGAACCTCCATTTAAATCGTATACTCCATACATATTACCTGTACTTGACGAAAGTTGTCCATTAGCTGAGCTAAACTTATCAGTAGAAGTATTTGCATTACCATATCCAGTTAAATAATATACTGTACTTACTGTTGTTATTGACCTCTTGTTTGATTGTATTTCTATACCATTTCTTCCATATTTACTATGTGCAAGATATACAACTGCTCCCCATTCACTATTTTTCATCAAATGTGTATCTGCACTAGTTGATGAAAGACCATATGGATTACTTGTTGATGTTAGAGCTTTACATATTTTATAACTATCAGATAAGTTTATATAATTAAATGAATATGCATTTGGTACAAATACCGGATATGCTATCTTCGTTGATGTTGTTACACTTCCATATACATTTGTTGTTGAAGTTGAATAGTAAATAGAACTTAATTTTTTTGTTGTTGAACTTGAAACGTCACCTGTTCCTGCAAATCCTGCTTCATATTTTGCTACCCATATACCTGTAAGCTCAGTATCCCAGCCACCATTTTCATACTTTGTATCACTTTCATTTGTAAATGCTGGGTGTACTTTATATCCTGTTGGTAATTCGTGCGTTTTTCCACTTCTGTCAATATAATTATCTGTTGTACCATTTAAGAATATTACATCTATTTCCCCACCTTCAGTTGAAAAAGTGCTTGGATTAAAAGTAATTTTGTATGCAAATCTTGGTATCCATACCCACTGACTTCCATCACTTGTCTTTACATTAGCCCAGTGTGATGTTCTTCCATCAGTTTTATAGCTTCCTTGACTTTCATAATTATACCAACTTGTATTACTTGCAGTTGTAGTTTGAGGTGTACCACTTGTATTAAATGTTATTGGTGTCATTCCTGTTAGTACTTTAGGTGCATTAGGTACACCTTCCGATTTTTGTAAAGTTGCTTTAAGAAGACTATCTACTACAATCTCATATCCATCAGGTACTACAACATCTTCTTGAGAATCAAATGGTCTAGGACTACCCAATACATAACCATCATAAAAATTACATACAAACTTGGTTGGTCCATTATATACTGCAGTATATGTTGCTTCTATTACCGGACTTGAAGTATCAACAGTACTATCATTTACTCCTATATTTAATGTTTTAGAAGAAGATGCTGCACTACTATTATATACTCCATAATCTCCTGAAACTTTACTTCCCATACCTAAGTTTATTGTACCACTAGCAAAATCTATTGCAGCATCATTTGTTGATGTTACTACTGCTCTATCTCCCATAGTTAATGTGCCATTCTGTCTGATTCCATCATAGCCTGTTACAGTTACATTTTCTAAGTTGACAATAGCACTAGTTGATGTACTACTTATACCATAGCCACCATATCCACCAGTTGATGAAATACTAGCATTACTTGCACTAAACATTCCAGCATTTGTTACGGCAGGCTTTGCTGCAGATGTTGATATAGTAGTTGAACTACTTGGTATATTCATTTCATTCATATTATTTATAGCACTATCTGCTGAACTAGATATAGTTCCACTTCCAAGAATTGTAAGATTTCCTTTATTTGTAATTGTTACTCCTGTATCACTATTTATTGTATGTCCACTTAAAGATAAAACTATAGCACCTTCATTATTTTCATAAGTTACAGATTCATTAGTTATGTTTTTCGTTAACTCTATTGAAGTTGATGTTCCATAAGTTGCATCATCTATTGCATCTTGAAGTGTAGCATAGTATTCAGTACCACTATTTTTTGCTATTTTTGCTACTGAGTCAGTTGCTGTTGCTTGTTTTCTTATAGTTGCAATTTTTGTATTACCTTCCTGTGTTTCTTTCATTACATAACCAGCTGATACATCTACTCTATCTTTATTACTAAATGTTGTATTTCCTTTTACAACACCACCTTTAAATGTTACTCTAAAATTTGAATTATCAACACCAATTCCTGATGGATCTGTTGCTAAAATAGATGGATCTGTTGTACTTACTGGATCAGTTTTTTCTCCAATACTTAAAGTTATATTTGAATCAGTAGTTCCAATAGATGATTTATACACTTCTATTCCATTTTTTCCAGAAACCACACCACTTGTTATATCTACGTATGCATCTCCGCTTAATAATATCGCACTTGAAGCTTCTGAAGTAACATTTCCTCCTGAAATAATAATATCTGAACCTCCATAAATTGCATTTGATTCTGTACTAGATACATTTCCTCCTTCTACAAAAATTGCTGCATTATCTGAATTATTAAATATTGCATAACTATCTGCAGTTACTGTTCCGCTCTTTATATAAACATCTCCATAATTAGCTATTGCCTCTGAACCCAATTGAACTCCTTTTATTGTGCCACCATTTATTGTTAATTTACCATAATTTTTTATTGTTGTTGAACCATCAGCTGATATTGTTCCATTTCCAACGATTTCTAACTCTCCTTCATTTTCAATAAGGTAACTTCGCATATCTATATAATTTATACTTTTTCCTTCTAAATGTAATTTTGCCTTATGTCCCTTACGTAATATAACATTAGTTTGACTAGGTACATCTATATCCTGCATTAAATATATATCTGTAGTACTACTTATAGAAGCGGCATCAAATGCATCTTGAAGCTTTTTATAATAAGTAGTTTTTCCTCCACTTACTATTTTTGCTACTGCTTCACCCTCTGTTACTTCAGTTGTTTTACAAGCTACTGGACGGAAACCATATTTATAATTTGTATCATCAAATACAGCTACTTCATTATAAAATGAAAATTGACTTTTATACGACTCCTCATAACTGCCACCACGACTCATAAATGGTCTAGTGTCAGTTGGGAAAACTGTAGCCCCTCTATACCAGCTTGTATATCCTGATCCTGAAGAAGAAGTTTCCCATATTGCCTCTCCTAATCTTCCTACATTCTCGTTATAATTATCGTCTGATGTAGACATACCACCATAATCATTATATGTTGATACATATTTTGTAGATTCTGTTATTTCTGCCTCATTTACCATTGACTTACAAAGATCATCTAATATATAAATGCCTATACTTAAATATCCAGATGTTAGTTCAGAAAGTCCTCCACTTAAATCGTATATACCATACATATTTCCTGTTGTTGAAGCAAGTTTACCATCTTCTGTATTAAATTTATCATCTCCATTTTTGTTTCCATATCCTGTTACACCAACTTCATAAGCATACGTAGTAGTTGAATTTGTATATTTACAGTTTTTAGATATACCTATACCATTTCTACCGTATTTACTCTGTGTAAGGTAAGCAACTGCTCCCCATTCACTATTTTTCATCAAATGTGTATCAGTATTATTCATTTCAAATCCATAAGGGTTATCTTCTTTGTTTAGCAATTTACATATATTAAATATATCATTTATACAAATATAGCTATTATACGAATATGCATTTGGTACAAATACTGGATATGTTATTTTAGTTTCTCCACTTTCTATATTTCCATATACATTATATCCCGTATCTGTGTATGTTAAAACACTTTCTTTTTTAGTTGTTGAATCAGCCACATCACCTACACCTGCATATCCAGCTTCATATTTTGCTACCCATATACCTTTAAGTTCTGCATCCCAGCCACCATTTTTATATTCTGTAGCACTTTCATCTGTGAATGCTGGATGTACTGTATAATCTTTTGGTAATGTATGTGTTTGTCCTTCTTCGTCAATGTACGTATCATTTGATGTATCCTTTAAGAAAATTACATCTACTTCTCCACCTTCATTATTTGGATTACTTGGCTCGGATTTTATTTTATATGCAAATCTTGGTATCCATACCCACTGACTTCCATCTTCTGTTTGTGCATTTGCCCAACGTGATGTTTTTCCATCAGTTTTGTAACTTCCTTGACTTTCATAACTATACCATTCTGGGTCTGAATCTTCTGTTGTTATTACATTTCCGCTTGTACCAAATTTTATTGGTGTCATACCAGTATATAATTCAGGTGCATTTGGTACTATTTCAGGTTTCTTTTTTAAGGTTGCTATTTTATAATTGTTTTCATCACTGTCTACTACGACTTCATATCCATCAGGTACTACTACATCTGATACATAATTAAATGGTGTAGTGCCACCTTTTACATAACCATCATAAAAATTGGCTACAAATGAATTATATCCATTATTTACTGCAACACTTGATACATCTATTACCGGAGTTGAAGGATTAACAATACCATCATTTTCTCCTATATTTAATATTTTAGTTGATGGATCTCCGCCAATAGTTTCATATACTCCATTTGTTCCTTCAACTTTGCTACCACTATTTAAGTTTATAGTACCACTAGCAAACTCTATTGCGTCACCGCCTCCTATTGATGTTGCTACTGCTCCGTCTCCCAAAGTTAATGTACCATTGTGTCTAATTCCATTATAACCTGTTACAGTTGCATCAATTAATTGAACATCAGCAGCAGTTGATATATTATCTATGCCACAGGCAACTTCTCCTGCCACGGTATTTGATATAATTTCAGCACCACTTGCATATAAACTTCCCGTATTTGTTATAGCAGGTTTTATAGCATCTGTTGATATCTTAATTTCGCCAAAACCTGGTATGTTTATACTATTCATATTATTTATAGCACTATCTGCTGAGCTCGATATAGCTGATGTAGTTCCGTCTTTTCCACAAATTTGAAGCTTTCCTTTGTTTGTAATTGTTACTCCTGTATCACTATTAATTGTATATTCATTTAAGGTTAAAATTATCAAATCATTATTTTCAAAAGTTACAGATTCATTAGTTATATTTTTTATTATTTCTATATTAACAGGTTGTGTACTTGATGTTTCAATAGTTGCATCATCTATTGCATCTTGAAGTGTAGTATAGTAAGTAGTTTTTCCATCCTTTACTATTTTTGCTACTGCTTCATCCTCACTTACTGGTGTTGATTTACAAGCTACAGCACGGAAACCACTCATACTACTCTTAGTTCCCATCTCATTGAGAAAGTAAAATATCCCAATACCTGAGTAACCATTTTCATAGCCACCACGACTCATAAATGGAGTAAAAGTATAACAGAATTTTGAATTATTTCCAAACCAGCTAAATGCATTAGTTCCAGAAGTAGATGTTTCCCATATTGCTTCTCCTACTCTTCCTTTATTTACATTATAATTACTCTCACCATCATCACTTTCTGCTTTTTCATATAATGAGACATACTTTGTTGATTTTCCTTGTGCCTCATCTACTAATGTTTTACCGTATGACTCTAAATAATTGTCACCATTATTTAAATATCCTGCTACATATTCCTTCATTCCTCCACTTAAATCATATACTCCATACATATTTCCTGTTGTTGAGGTAATCATTCCAAATGATGTGTTATATTTAGAACCTGCTACTTGTCCCGATCCTGTAGTACTTAGTTTTCTTTGTGTCACTGCTTTTCCATTTCTACCATACCTACTTTGCGTTAAATATACTAATGCTCCCCATTCACTATTCTTCATTAAATGTGTATCTGCATCTGTTTTTACAAATCCATACGGATTACTCGATTCATTTAATACTTTGCTTATACTAAAGCATTCTCCTACCATTATAAAATTGTATGAATTTGCATTTGGCATAAATACCGGATATTTTATTGATGTAATATCTTTTTCTATATCTCCATATGCATTTGTTCCTGGTGATGTATATTTTACACTACTTTCTTTTGCTGGTATATCAGTAAGTTCTCCTATACCTGCAAAACCAGCTTCATATTTTGCTACCCATATTCCTGTTAGTTCTGCATCCCAACCACCATTTTTGTATCCTTCTTTACTTTCATCTTTAAAGGCTGGGTGTACTATATATCCTTCTGGAAGTCCTGTATGCTCTTCTCCATCTATATCTACATATGTTGTATCCGTTGTATCTTTCAAGAATATTATATCTATTTCTCCACCTTCTGTTTCGAAATCTTCTGGTTGTGAGACAATTTTGTATGCATATCTTGGTATCCATACCCACTGACTTCCATCTTTAGTCATTGCATTTGCCCATTTACTTGTTTTATTATCTTCTTTGTATAATCCTTGTGATTTATAGTCGTACCAACTTGAATTGCTAGCTTCTACTTTTGTTGGAGTACCATCTTCAGTAAATATTATTGGTGTCATACCTTCTAATAGTTCAGGTTCGTTTGGTACTGTTAACAAACCATTAGCTAAAGATACCTTATTATTATATGTTTCCTCACCATCTAACAAACTTCTTTCAATATGATAATTATCCGGTATCATTGTTAACCTAGGAACAACTTTATCCATAATATCTTTTGTACTTGTTATAGTTCCATCATAATACATAATGTCAGCATGTTGTGTATCTGGAGAAAATTCAGTCAATGTAATCTTTGGAGAATCTGTTTTAACAATTCCATCTTCATTATCTCCTATTTTTATTTCAGCTGATGTATCTTCAGGTTCACCATCTGGGTCGAATTTTAAACTAATATTTAATTCTCCACCTTTAATAGTACAATCATTATACTCTAGGATATTTAAACCGCCATTAAATTTACCACCTGTTATTAAAATGTTTGTATTATGCAAATAACCATTAAATGAACCCCCTGACATTCTAAAATATGAAGAAGATACACCACCTATATTTACCGTTCCATTTTTCATATCAATATCTACTGTTGAATATCCCCTATCATCAGGTTCAACTCTATCTATTATACAATTTCCTGTAATAATAAGATCTCCATGTCCAAATAAACAATATGTATTAATTGTTCCCTCATCTACTATATTTAATGTGCCGTTTATAGTCAAATACTCATTTTTTGACTTAAATGATATTTGGTTACTTTGTAAATGTAAATTTGCATAATGACCTTGCTTTAAATCCACAGTATCAATGTCAAGTATATCTTTAAGAATATATACTTCTGAAGGATTTGCCATTTCAGTTGATGTTTCGTCAAATGCTTCTTGCAAAGTCCTATAATATTTTTCCCCTATTTGAGCTACTGCGTCTTCTTTACTTACTGGTGTTGCTTTGCAAAGAATTGTTCTAAAAGTACTAATTTTTGAAGCTTTACCATTATCACATATATATCCAAACATTCCATTACTACTAGCTGAACCAAGGTTATTACCACTCCTTATTAGGCTAATCCCAGTATTATGGAAAAAGTATGTATCATCTCCAAACCATGCTGTTGAACCACTTCCAGCAGTTGATGTCTCCCATATTGCTTCTCCTTTTCTTTCAGCATTTGTTGTTTCACTATAGTTATCATTATAACTATCACTTGTTCCTACATTATACACAGATATATATTTTGTTGATGTGCCTTTATTTTTTTCGTTACTTGCATTACTTGTTTCATTTAATAGCGACTTAGCATTTGTATTTAAATTTTCATTACCATTATTAATATATGAAGCCATATATTCATAGCAACCCGCATTTAAATCATATACACCATACATATTACCTGTACTTGACGCAAGCTTACCATTATTTGAATTAAATTTTTCTGTAGCAAGATGGCTTCCTGCACATCCTGTCATACCGTCTCCTTGATATGAATATGCTAGATTTTGTGATACTTCTACACCATTTCTTCCATATTTACTCTGTGTAAGATAAGCAACTGCTCCCCATTCACTATTTTTTATTAAATGAGAATCAGCATTGTCAGAACTTAATCCATATGGATTATTTTCTTCATTTAATATCTTATTTAGGTTATAACTATCGTCTAAAGAAATTTCAGTGTAAGTATATGCATTTGGCACAAATACAGGATATGTTATCTTTGTTGTTCCAACATTTACACTTCCATAAATATTCGAGCTCTTTGATGTAGTTCCAGTATAAGCTAAGCTACTTTCTTTCTTTTGAGTCGTATCTTTTACCTCTCCTACACCTGCATAACCTGCTTCATATTTTGATACCCATATTCCTGTTAGTTCTTCATCCCAACCACCATTTTTGTAGTCTGTAGCACTTTCGTCTGTAAATGCTGGATGTACTATATATCCATCAGGTAAATCTGTTTGTTCATTTCCTTCATCATCATAGTATGTATCAGAAGATGTTCCTTTCATAAACAATATGTCTATTTCTCCACCTTCAGTTGCATAATCTTGTGGTTGTGACTTAATCTTGTATGCATATCTTGGTATCCATACCCATTGACTTCCATCTTTTGTTTGTGCATTTGCCCAACGTGACGTTTTTCTATCAGTTTTATAGTTTCCTTGGTTTTTATAGCTATACCATTCTTCATCATCTGAATCAGTTACTTCAACTTCTCCTGTGTCGCTAAATTTTATTGGTGTCATTCCCTCTAGTAGCTCAGGTTCATTTGCCATAGCTCCTGGTTTTTCCACTAAAACTGCTCTAATACTATCTGCAACTTCCATCTCATATCCATCAGGTATATTTACAGAACTAACATCTGAGAAAAAGCCTTCTAATTCACTTTGTCCAGTATATCCTACATAACCATCATAGAAATTACATACATATTTAGTTGGTCCATTATCTATTTTTACTTTTATTTCCGGAGATGTTTGACTTGGTACTGTATCATCATTTATACCTAGTGTTAATACTTTTTCTTCTGGTGTTCCGCCTCCAACATTATTTTCTATCATACCAAATCCACCAGTTTTTACTATTCCACCAGTTATATCAATTGTTCCACTTACAAAGGCAATCGGTGCTGATGATCCTCCACCATCAACTTCTCCACCTGTCATTTTTACTTTTCCGCTATTTCTAATTGCAGCACCACTTGCTTTGTTATTATATATTTTTCCACTTGATAGAATGAAATTAGCATTAGTTGAACTATTATTTATAACATTATCATCAACAGAACTTATTGTAGAACTTATTAATTCACCACCTGCTACTTCAAATGTTCCTGTATTGTTTATTAAACTACCTTGAAGTTGAATATCTCCTTTAATTGTACACTCATTAATTTTCAATGTTCCATTATTAGATAAAGTTTGATCAAGTATTATCGTACCGTTATCCATTATCTCTAAATTTCCACTAATACTTATATCATGACCTACATTTGCTGAAATTGTATTATTTTGTAAATATAATTTTGCATAATGCCCTTCTCCTAAAGATACATCACCACAACCAAGTACATCTTTAAGTAATAATATATCTGATGGACTATCACTTGATTTAGAACTTGCGTCAAATGCATCTTGCAATGTTCTATAATATGTTGTACCTATTTTTGCTACTGCCTCTGCTTCTGTTACTTTTGTAGCTTCACATACCACTTCACGGAAACTGACGGTACCGTAACCTACATTGCCATTACAACCTAAAAAATAGAATGCTCCTGTATAACTACTATCCTCACCTATATCGCCTCCACGTAAAAAGAGCGGACTACTATTGTTAGGGAAAAATGAATAATCACCAAACCAGCTAAATGCACCATCTCCAGTTGATGATGTTTCCCATATTGCTTCTCCTTTTCTTGCTGCATTTGTTGGTTCATTATAGTTATTTACCCCAGTATCTTCACTAGCTACTTTATATACTGGTACATATTTTGTTGATATTCCTTTACCTGTTTCATTACTTGCATTACCTGTTTCATTTAAAAGTGATGGGCCATATTCATTTAACATTTCATGACCATTATCTATGTATCCTGATACAAATTCAAAATGTCCTCCATTTAAGTCATATATTCCATACATATTTCCTGTACTTGATGCAAGCATTCCTCCTTCAGTGTTAAATCTTTCTTCGTCTGTATTTGAACTTCCATGTCCTGTTACTCCTGTTCCAACTATTCTACTGTTCTTTGATATCTCTATTCCATTTCTACCATACTTACTTTGTGAAAGATATGCAACTGCTCCCCATTCACTATTTTTCATTAAGTGTGTATCTGCATTTGTTGATACAAAGCCATATGGATTATCCTCTTCATTTAATACTTTAGCCAAAGAATACATGTTATCTAAAGAAACCCAATTCCATGTGTTAGCATTTGGTACAAATACAGGATAATTAAGAATACTACCACTTGCAGTTTTTATACTACTTGCTTTTCTAGGAATAGTTATTTCTCCTTCTTCAGCTTTTCCTGCTTCGTATTTTGCTACCCATATTCCTGTTAGTTCATTATCCCATCCACCATTTTTGTATCCTTCTTCACTTTCGTTTTTAAATGCTGGATGTACTATATATCCTTCTGGAAGTTCTGTATGCTCTACTCCATCTGTATCTACATATGTTGTATCTGTTGTATCTTTCAAGAAGATTATATCTATTTCTCCACCTTCAACTCTAGCATCCTTTGGTTGTGAGACAATTTTATATGCATATCTTGGTATCCATACCCACTGGCTTCCATCTACTGTCTTTGCATTTGCCCAATGTGATGTCTTGTTGTCTTCTTTGTATACTCCCTGTGTTTCATAATTATACCAATCTGCACTATCTTCTTCTACAACTTGTGGTTCTCCACTATCACTAAATGTTATTGGTGTCATTCCTTCTTGCAATTTTGGTTCATTTGGTACTATATCTACTACTGTTACTTCTATATCTGCTCTTTTTTCTTCATTATCTTCTGAAATTACTGTTACTGTTGTTTCCCCTATTTTCTTTGATTTTAAATCTCCATTTTCATCTACTTCTACTACTGTATCATCTTCTATTTCATATCTTATATTCTTGTTTGTTGCATTTTCTGGTTCTATTGTTACTTCTATATCTTGTATCTTTCCTACATACATTCTTACATTTGTTGGTTTTACTGTTAGACTTGTTACATCTACCTTCTTTGTTTTTGCTACTAAATTATTTATTGCTATACTATGTCCATCTGCATATGTATTTGTTGTACTTGCTATTTCTACCTCTACTTGTATATCATATTCTGTATCTTCTTTTATTCCTTCTGTTATTTCATATGTATTGTTATATGTATTTGTATTATCTGGTGTTATTGTTTTTGTTGTATATGCTTCTTCTGTTTTTTCCTTGTATCTTACATCTATCTTTTTTATTGTTCCATGTTTTGTTTCTGCATTTATTTCTACTGGTATTGTATTTAGTGTTGTTGCTCCTACTACTGCAGTAAGTGTTATTGGTTCTGTTACTTCTACTGTGCATGTTGCTGTTGCACTTTCATTATCTTTTGATTTTGCAGTTATTACTGTTTCTCCTAATGCTTTTGTTGTTATTTTTCCTGTTGATTCTCCTATCTCTAAATAATCTGTTGTTTGACTTGTCCAACTTACTGTTTTGTCTGTTGCATTATCTGGCACAAAGGTAGCAGTTAATGTTAGTTCATTTCCTAGTTCTACTTCCTTTTTTTCTTCTCCTTCTATGCTTATACTTTCTACTCCTATTTTTTCTGGTCTTGCTGTTAATGTTTGTTTTTTTGTTGTTCCATCTGATAATTTTACTTCTACTTCTATATCATATGTCTTTTCTGCTTCTAAGCCTTCTATTACTAATTCTTCAGAATATGCTTTATCTTTTACTGGTATGCTCTTTGTTGTCCATTCTTCTTTTCCTTGTTCTTTGTATTTTACTTCTACACTCTCTATTGTATCTGATGTTGTATCTGCTTCTACTTTTAGTTTTGCTTGTGTTCCTTTTGCTTCAGGCACTTCTACTGATAATTCTATTGGATTTAATACTGTTACTTCACAAGTTACACTCTTTGTATTACATGTTGCAGTTATTGTTGCATGTCCTTCTGCTCTACATTCTATATTTCCTGAATCATCAACATATACTATGTTTGGTGCATCACTTCTCCATTCTACTCTACTTCCTCTTGTATTATTCTCAACTGTTGCTACAATTCTATCTGTTTCTCCTCTTCTTTTTGTTATACTTTGTTTATCTATTGTTAATTCTGTTTTATCTATTACCTTTACATTACATACATCTGATGTTACATCTCCTGCTTCTCCTATTGCTACTATTTTTGCATTTCCTGGATTTATTCCTTTTACTACTCCATTTGCTGAAAGCTCTATTGTTCCACTTGGTTCTTGACTTTGTATTTTCCACTCTACATCTTGTGTTTCTGCGTTTTCTGGTACTATTATTGCCTCTAATTGTTTTGATTCATCCAATCCTAACTCTATTTCACTTGGACTTATTGTTATTTCTGTTACTTTTATATATCCTTTTACATCTACGTTTATTATTATTTCTTTTTCTACTTTTTCTCCGTCATCTGCTTCTACACTTGCTTTTAATACTTGTGTACCTTCTTTTAAACCTTGTACATCCGCAGTTAAACTTCCTGTTTCTAGTAATTTTACAACTCTATTTTCAGGCATAGAAAAGGTTACTTCCTTATCTGTATCAGGAAGTACTGCTGCATATATTCTTTCTTTTTTATTTATTCTTAAGTTTACTTCTTCCTCACTTACTGTTAGTACTAATCCTTCATTTAATACATGTACTCCTACTTCTTCTATCCATTGTTGTTGTTCTTTACTTAAAAATTTCTCTCTATTATCTATATATATCTCGCCATTTGCTATGAATACTTTTCCTTCATAATCACTTCCAATGACACTAGGCATGATATCAGCGAAGCTGATGTTTTCATCACCTTCGTTTACTATCTTTCCCTTATATATTATATTTCCGTCTTTATCTATATTCATTCTTTCTGAACGGTATCCAGTATTCTTTGAAACACTATCAAATAGTGCTCCTGAATAAAAGTCATTCCATTCATCTTTAAATGCAGTCATATCCGTCTTTACTTTTGTCTCATTTGCTTTTAAAATTGGGTTATTATTTGTCAAACTAAGTATTACTGCACTTGCCAGAACTATCATTATTATTATAGTTATAATAAGTACTAATAATGACAAACCTTTAGTTTTTCTTTTCATGAATACCACTCTTCCCCTCTCATTACATACATATACTCATAATTATTTTTAACTAAAACTAATCACTTTTTATACATTAATTTTCAAAAAAAATGTATAATGCCACCTAATATAATTCTAGCATAAAAGCAAAATGCTTTCAATAAAGATATATATTTTTAAACTATATGTAATTTTATTGTGATTTTTTTGTAATATTTATGAAATACAAAAGAGAGAATGCGATTATATGCAAAAAAATAAATGATTAAACTTTTATCTAATCATTTATTTTTTATCATTTAATTTCCTGACTTTCTTTTCTTTATTCTTTTAATTAAGGTAATAATTGTTCCTTCGTCTTTTTTAGAATCAATAAACACTTCATCCATAAATGTTTCCATTATAGTAAAGCCCATTCCAGCATGTTCAAGTTCTGGTTTTGAAGTATATGCAAGGGTAGTAGCAAGCTCAATATCCTCTATACCTACTCCTGAATCTTCAATCTCTATTTTTATATTATCTTCTTCATTATTTTCAATATATGCTCTAATTGTAACAGTATTTTCATCATTTATATTATTATAATATCCATGTTCGATAGAATTAGTTACGGCTTCAGACACTGCAGTTTTTATATCCATTAAATCATCAATAGTTATTTCTAAATTTGAAATAAACGTAGCAATTGCTACTCTAACAACTGCAACATTTTCATTTTCTGCTTTTATTTTAATTTCAAAAAAATTATTCATATGCTCCTCACACCTCATTATATTTTAACGTTATTTTACTTGCAATATTTGATAGCTCTAATATTCTTTTTATGCTATTACTTGGATTAGTTATAACTAAATTTGCATCTATCAACTTAGTTAGATTATATCTCCCCATTAATAGTCCTATCCCGCTACTATCCATAAACTGAACTTTGCTTAAATCTATTTCTACTTCTCTTGGCTGATATTTCATTATATACCCATCCATTATATTTCTTAAAACCTTGCAAGAATTCATATCTAATTCTTCTTCTAATTTTATAGATAAATTTCCATTATCATATTTATACCTCATATGCTCACCTCTTTTTTATTATATACTATATAAGTTACGAAAAATGTAGAATTTTAATGTATGAAAAAAATAATTTCGTTTTAAATAAAATAACTAATTTTTATATAATAAAAAGCCAAAAATCTACTTGAATAAATGTAATAATTATCAATTATCTATAATAAATAAAATTTAAGATACAGTTCGGTATAAAGTTCGGTATAAAGTTCGGTATAAAAATAAGTAGAGGTAGTTTTTGCTAAATTACCTCTACTATTTATGAAGATTATTTATTTGTATACTAAAACTTCGCATCTGCAAACTACTCTTTTACAAGTTTACATTGAACAACAAATCTACCATTTTTTCTTGAATAATCACAAGTTGATAGAGTAAGTATTGTATCACTTTCTGATATAGTTTGATTTGTATCATACATACTTTTTGATTTTGCTGTATTTAAGAATTCTTTGTATTCATTTGCATTTTCAAAATTTGTGTCTATATAAAAGTCTTCTGTATCAGTTACATATACTGTAAATACTTGCCATTTATAATTTCCTTTTATTGTAGACATTTCAATTATTTGATGTTTATCAAAGAAATCTTTATTTTTGTAATTTAAAAGTGGAGTAAAGTGGTCGTCTGTTTCAGTATTATGACCATAGATTATAAAATGACTCTTATCTGTCATATTGTTTATGTCACATCTATAGTCCATAAAAGTTTCTCCCCAGTCTGTTACTTTGTTATCTCTATCATTTCTTAAATATCTATCGTTATTAGTTGTTTTAAATACAGCAGTATCTATACTTGTTCCTGGAACTTTAACCCAAGCTATTGCATCACTATATTTATCATTTAGCTTTTGTATTTCCTCTTGCAAATTTCTTCCTTCTTGAGTTGAATTTGTTACCTTTTGATTAATATCTCCAATATATTTATTATCTTCACCATTTGTTTTACTAGAAAAATACCATATACATCCTGCCGTAATAAGAGCAACTGCTATAACGATTAATATTATAATTAAAATTGTTCTCTTATTATCTTTCTTAATTCCAAATTCCATTATATCACCCTTTCTTTTAAAATATTATGGAAACTTATCTTCTTAAAGAAAGAGGGCATATATCTAATATCATAAGATTTTAATATAGGCCCTCATTTAATTATTTACCAGTATTTGGATTAGCTACCCAGTCACTTGGTTTTGAACTATTATTGTTTTTATTTGTGTCTTTGTTATTTTTGTTAGTATCTTTGTTTGGATTATCAGATGGATTATTTGGATTACTTGGTGTATCTTTACTTAACAAAGTAAATGCACTACCAGTTACTCCATTACAAAGATTTCCTTGTGCGTCATATGCAGTACCACCTGATACATATATAGTTTTGTTACCACCTACATTGCCTTTTATGTTAGATAATGTAATTGTAGCAGTATTACCACTTATTGAAACACTTTTGTTTGCACTAAATCCGTCTAATCTGATGTCTCCTTCATTTAAAGTTATTCCTTGAACCTTAACATTATCACTGTATGTTACTTTGTATGTAACTGTTCCACCAATATATACTTGTGATGGATTTGGTCCACTTATTTTTGCAACTGGAGCAACAGTATCTTTATTTTCTTCTTGCCCTTGACTAGCTTTGATAGTAAAGCTTTCTGTTTGTGTAGAATGTGCAAGTTGTCCGTCACTAGATACTGCAGTACCACCAGATATTCTTACTCTTTTTAAAGAACTACCTGAAGTATTGTGGATATTTGATAATGTAACAACTCTACTATTACCAGCATCTGCTATGTGTATATTAGCTGTAAAACCATTTAAATATAGGTCACTTGCATTTAAAGTTATTCTATTAACATCATCTACATATGTTAATGTAAATTTAATTTGACCATTTTCTTCTACAGTTTTAGAGCTTAAAGGTGTAACTATAACACCACAAGACCATGCTCTTACATTATTTATTGCAGGAAAAGCAGCAAAACTAATAGCTATAATGCTCAAAACAACTAGTGCTTTTTTTAAATTTACTATCTTTTTCATTTTAAATTCCTCCCATTTAATAACTTTACATTACTATTGTAACATATTTTACATAATATGTCAATACTTTTTTACGTTTTTTAAAATAAATAGTTTGATTTTTAAATATTTTTACAAATTATTAGATACATAATATTGTAATATTAATCAGGTTAAAAAAGTAATCGCCGTCAAAATATATTATATTATTACGACGATTACTACATTAATTACTACATATCTGATTTAAAATAATCATCTTTAACATTTGGATTAACAATTTGTGTATACATCATTGTAGAAGCCACATCAGTATGTCCAAGTAATTCTTGAACTGTTTTTAATTCAGCTCCATTTTGTAACATATGAACAGCAAATGAATGTCTAATTGTATGAGGTGTAATATCTTTATCGATTTTTGCTTGTTCTTTATACTGTTTTAGTATTTTCCAATATCCTTGTCTTGTCATTTTTTGACCATTTGTATTAATAAATAAAGTTTTTTCTTCTTCAGTTCTAATTAATAATGGTCTTACTTTTTCAATATACTCTTTTAAACATTTTAAAGAACGATTGCCAAGTGGTATATGTCTTTCACTATTCTTTTTCTTTACTCTTATATATCCACTATTTAAATTAACATCTTCTATTCTTAAAGATACAAGCTCTGTTACTCTTATTCCTGTTGCATATAATATTTCAAGCATTGCTTTATCTCTTTGACCTTTTAACTCAGATAAATCTGGTTGTTCAAGTAAAGCTTCAATCTCAGCAGATGTTAAAATCATAGGTTCTTTTCTATCAACTTTTGGTGCTTCAATATTTTCAGCAATATTTTCTTCTGCAAGTTTTTTATTTACTAAATATCTATAAAAACTTTTTAAAGATGCTGTACTTCTTGATATAGTTGAATTAGATTTTCCAACTTCTTTTAAGTGTTCAATGTATTCTTGCATATCCTCTTTAGTAAGGTCGAATATTTTTTTACCTTTTTCACTAAAGTATCTATCAAATTGTACAATATCTCTTTCATAAGATGCAAGCGTATTTGGAGATGCTTGTCTTGCTTTTAAACTTTCAATAAACTCATCAATTATAATCTTCATTTTAATGTCCTCCATTCGTTATGATTATTTTACACTATTTTCTAAAAATTTGCAATACTTTTATAAAAAATTATGTAATGTTTTTTGCTTTTTTCGTTAAAATGCACATTTTTTCTACTTTTTTATTTTAAATATAGTGAAATTACTCCAAAGCTTGCAAGTTGCTCTATTAAAATAGAAAGAATAATTAATGAAAGCACTATAACCAAATTATATGATTCTTTAAATATTATTGTAAGTTTATTCTTTTCTTCAAGTAGTTTATAATGAAAATTTATTGCATTTACGCACATATAAACATATGACGGTATAAATATTATATTTGGTAAAATAACCAATAAAAGTAGCACAAGTATTCCTTTACCAAATCCAAATACAAGAAATAAAGTAGGAATATATAGTCCAATTGAAAATCCTTTTATTAAACTAATTATACAAATACAAATAGGTGCAATAAGAGTAATGGAAAGAAAATATATTATTAATATAACTAGTAAATTAGTCATGATTCCATTTTTCAAAATATTAATACTTTCAAATCCCTTATCTTTTGATAAATCAAGTGTTGACTTTATACTATTTGTTAATTCATTTTTTACCTCTTGATTTAAAAAATAAGTCAAAGTTAAGCCAATAATTAGTCCAATCAAAAGACACATTAATATTATTTTTATAACTTTACTATTTTTGCTAATATAATTTAATAAATATTCTCTCATATAAAAAACCACCACACAACATATTATGCGTGTAGGTGGTATTTAAGAACATTATATATTTTCTCTAGCTTTTACTGCAAGTTTATCACATCTATTGTTATATTCATTACTACTATGTCCTTTTACTTTTACAAATTTTACTTTGTGTAAATCCATAAGTTTAAGTAATCTTTCCCATAAGTCTATATTTTTTACTTCTTTTTTATCTGCTTTTCTCCAGTTATTATTTTTCCAGCTATTTATCCAACCTTTTTCTATTGCATTAACTACATAAGCACTATCACTATATACAGTTACATTACAAGGCTCTTTTAACATTTCAAGCCCTTTTAAAACGGCCATCATTTCCATTTTATTGTTTGTAGTGCTTGCCTCAGCACCTGATATTTCTTTTTCTACATTATTATATATAAGAATAGCTGCGTACCCTCCAGGTCCTGGATTACCACTGCAAGCTCCATCAGTATATAACTCTACGTCCTTCATAAAACCTCCTTAACTTGAATTTAAGATTAAGTTATGTTAATATATATATTAGCATAACTTAAATAAAAAAACAAGTAAGGAGAAAAAAATAGATGAAAGTAGTACGGAATTATTGCAGAGTTTAATCCATTTCATAATGGTCATAAATATTTAATAGAAGAAGCAAAAAAACAAACTAATGCTGACTATTGCATATGCTTAATGTCTGGTAGTTTTACTCAAAATGGTGGCATTGCTATATATGATAAGTTTAATAGGGCAAATACGGCAATACTTAATGGAGTAGATATGGTGATAGAACTTCCAACAATATACGCAATCTCTAGTAGTGAGTTTTTTGCAACTGGTGCTATAAATCTATTTAGCAAATTAGGAATAGTTGATACAGTCTGTTTTGGTAGTGAATGTGGAGATATATCTACATTAAATAATATCACAGATATACTTATACAAAATGAAAAAGAAATTTGGAATAAAATAACTGAACTTATGAAATCAGGTAATTCCTTTGCAAAATGTAGAGATTTAGCACTTGGTAGTTACTTAAATGCCTCTTTAACTTTAGAACTTGCTAAGCCAAATAATATACTTGCTATAGAATATATAAAAGCCTTAAAAAAGGAAAATTGTAAAATAACACCTATTACTATAAAAAGAGACGACAATTTTGCTAGTGCTACTAATATACGAGAAAAAATATATAATGGTAATTTAAATGATATTAAAGAAAGTGTTCCAAGCTCTACGTATGATTCGGTAAAAAATGAGCAATATTTAACAAATGAGGATATCTTTAATATTATAAAATACAACATTCTATTAAATAAAGATTCATTAAATAAGTTTAATGGAATAGTTGAAGGAATAGAAAATAAAATAATATCTAGTATCAATATTTCTAAGACCTATGAAGAATTCATACATAATATAAAATCAAAAAGATATGCACTTTCTAGTATAAAGAGAATGTTACTTAGTATATTACTAAATATTACAAAAGAAGATTATAATTTACTTGTAAATAATATAAATTATGCTCATATATTAGCTATATCAGATAATGGTAGAAAGCTTTTATCAGAGATTTCAAATAAATCAGATATGACTATTATAACAAACATAAATGATAAAATCATTTCAAATTTAAGTGAAACGAATAAAAAAAGTTTAAATATAGATATGCTTGCTACAAATATTTACTCTTCTTTACTTAAACAAGATATAAACAAAGACTATACCAACAGATTATAATTGGTATAGTCTTTATTATTTATATAAACGAACTTATAATGTTACAAGTTTTACATTATTTTCGTCTTTATTTTTATATACATATTTACTTGTTTTCAAGAATATTTTTCTAAAAAATCTGTAACACTCATAATCTCAGGCTTTTCAATATTAATATCATCAAAATCTTTATCACCTGTTATGAATATGTCTACATCTTCTATTATTGCTGTATGCAAAATTATATAGTCATTTTTATCCCTAATGCTAAATAATTTATTATCTACACTAGTTGGAGAATACACTAAATTAAACGGAAAATTTTTTAAAAATTCATCTAAATCCTTTAAACTTACTTTGAACTTCGTATCTATTAATTTCTCTAATTCCTCAACTGTATAGGAGCAAATTATTATTTCGTGCTCTTTAGAAAGTTTATAGATTAGTTCATTCATTTTTTTACTCTTAAATACAAATGCAGAAATAAGGATATTAGTATCCAACATCACTTTCATAACTAATCCTTCTTTCTATTTTTTCTAAATTCTCTTATCATTTGAACTACATCCTCTTCTGTTTTTAACCCAAGTCTTTCTGCTTCGCCTTCAAAAGCATTTTGTATTTTTTCTAAAGCTAGCATTGCGGAATTTTGAATAACTATATCTTTTCCTTTTTGAATAAAAAGAATTTTACTTCCTTCTTTTAAATCTAATAATTCTCTAATTGATTTTGGAATAGTTACTTGACCTTTAGTTGTCACTTTTGCTAATTCCATAAAATCACTTCCTTTCTGTATTCCTTACTTTCCTTACTAATATTATATGCCATTTTTATAAAAATATCAATATTTCTATGGAAATTTCTTAATTTATGTCATATTAATTTCAGCATTTGATTATTAAAGTTATTATTGCAAAGCAAAAATTAAAAATCTAGCCTAAATCTTCATTAATACTATATTAAAAATTTATGCAAGATTTATGTATTATTTATGCAAGTAATATTAGCTAACTATATATAATATAAATTACTGTATTTTAACATATTTAAATTTTTTGCTGTTGAATAGATTTTACTATAGTACTTATTTATGATATACTTTTAATGTACAAAAGGAGGGAATCTAATGTCAGAAAAGATATACAATATAGAAGAATTAAAAATTAAAATAAAAGAAATTTTAAAAAAGTACTCTGTAAAAAAGCAATATTGTTTGGTTCATATGCTAGAAATACTCCTACATCTAAAAGCGATATTGATATAGTAATAGATAGTGAAGGTACATTACTAAATATATACTTTTATGGACTATTAGAAGATTTGGTCGAATGCCTACAAAAAGATATCGACCTATTCGAAATATTTGAAATACAAATAGATAGTAATATATATAATAACATAAAAAATGAGGGGATTATTATTTATGAAATATAAAGACTATACCAACAGATTATAATTGGTATAGTCTTTTCTTTTTTTCAAAGTTTCTATTTTTTACTTAATTAATCTTTAATCTATCTCCAATATAATTATACTTTTCCTTAGGATATATATTTATTACCTCGCCTGTATTTTCACTTATAACATATATTAAATCACCCTTGTTTACACTATCATATAAAGAGGAACTTACTTGTGCTACAACTCCATCTTTTTGTAGTACTAATTCATAAAAACGATGACCTTTATCGTCTATATATTCTTTGTCTATTTTCTTGTCAAGTATACTAGTTTCATATACATACCAATTTCCACTTTTTAACCACTTAATAATATCTTTACCTACTTTTTTAAATATAATATTCATTGTTCCTATTACTAATGCAGTAATTACTCCAAAGGCTATTACTGGTATTATACTATTAGAAGTAATAGACGCATATATTCCAATATCGAGTATTATAATTGCAAATACTAAAAGTACTATTCTTAATATATTGTATCTTAGTAACTCCCTTTTACCATATTTTACTATCATATCGTCTGTTAAATCTATCACAATTATCACTCCATTTTATTTCCTATATATTCATATTCTTTTAAAGAATATATCTTTAACACATTTTGTGACTTAAGCAAAATATACTTATAACTACCTATATCAGGTGAAACTTCTTCTTTATTATTTATATCTATAATTAGATAATATTCATCCTTTATATTTGCATTTAAATATGTTGTATAATCAACTAATGCATAATAATCTGTATCCTTAAATTTCAAATAATATATAGTATCACCAAATTCATTTTCACTTAAAACATAATTTTTTTCATCAACAATATCTTTGTTTACTCTCCATTTAACTTTACTTAAATTTGACATCACATTGTTTCTATAAATTATAATTGGCATTAAAATACTAAATATAATAAATATTATTAAACTTATAATCTTCGCAATAATTCTATATTTATCTATATCAAAAGAGTAAATATAATTTGGAAATAATTCAGAAAAAAAGCCAAAAATAAATACAGTAGTTCCTAAAATAAAAAATATAAACATAGGTGGAATAAACACTTTGTTTAATTTAGAAAGACTTTTTTGAATATATATATCATTAATTTTTTTCATTATATCACCTAACTATACAATTTTAATAATAACATAAAGAAAAAAATAGTGCAAGTATCCACACTTTGCACTATTTTCATACTATATTAATTCTATAATAGCCATTTCAGCTCCGTCGCCTTTTCTAGCTACTAACTTAACTATTCTTGTATATCCACCTTTTGCTTCATACTTAGGTGCTATTTCATTAAATAGTTTTTCTGTTAAATCTACTGTTTTACCATCAAAATCTTTAATTTTATTTAATGTTTTAAACATTTTTCTTCTTGCAGCAAGTTTAGATGGCTTGTCAACATTAACTTTTTCAGTTACTACTTCTCTTACTATAACTTCATATTTATTTCCATTTTTAGAAGTTTTAGTTTCTTTAACTTTTTTACCATTTTTATCAACTTTAGCTCTTGAAACTTTTTTCTCTTTAGTTTCAAAATTATCTTTTTCTTTTATAGCTAAATCAATCAAACTATCTGCTATTGGCTTAACTTCTTTTGCCCTTGCTAAAGTAGTTTCAATTTTACCGTTTAAAATTAAAGATGAAACTAAATTATTAAGCATTGCATTTCTGTGAGAAGTTGTTCTTGAAAGTTTTCTTGTTCCTGGCATCTTGTTTTTCCTCCTTTTAATCTAGTCTTCTTTCTTTTTAAATTCTAGTCCTAATTCTTTTATTTTATTTATTACTTCTTCTAATGATTTCTTACCTAAATTTCTAACTTTAATCATATCTTGTTCAGATTTATTAACAATATCTGCTACTGTATGAATACCAGCTCTTTTTAAGCAGTTATATGATCTAACTGAGAAATCTAAATCTTCAATTGCTGTTTCAAGAAGTTTATCTTTCATAGATAATTCCTTCTTTGACATAATTGACATTGTCTTAGCAATTTCTGATAAATCAATAAATAATTCTAAATGCTCGTTAAGTATTTTAGCAGCCATACTTAAAGCTTGATATGGTTCAATTACTCCGTTAGTCCAAATTTCCATTGTTAGGCTATCATAATCTGCATCTTGACCAACTCTTGTTTTTCCAACTTCAAAGCTTACTTTCTTAACAGGTGTAAATATTGAATCTATTGGTAAAACATTTATGTCTAAGCCATCAGTGTTTACTTTATCGCTAGGCATATATCCTCTACCTTTTATAGCTGTCATGTCAATATTAAGTTTTGCATCTTCATCAAGATAAGCTATATGCAAATCTCCATTTACAACACTCATTGATGGATCTGCACAAACAATATCGCTAGCTTTGATTTCGCAAGGTCCTTTTGCTTTTATTGATAATTTTTTATCATCCATATCATCAGATTTTAAACATACTTGTTTTAAATTAAGTATTAAATCTGTAACATCTTCACTAACTCCTGGTATTGTAGAAAATTCATGAGTTATTCCGTCAATTTTTATAGTATTAATTGCATATCCAGGTAAAGAAGAAAGTAAAATTCTTCTTAATGAATTACCAAGTGTAATTCCAAATCCTCTCTCTAAAGGTTTAACCTCGAATCTTGCATAATATGTGTCTACATCTACCTCAACACATTTTATTTCTGGTCTTTGCATTTCAATCATTTTTTATCCTCCTTCTAATACGCTCTGATTACACGTATTATATAACTAAAATAAATGATTTTAACTAATTTTTAGAATATAACTCAACTATCAAGTTTTCTTGAACTTCTAAATCAACATCTTCTCTAACAGGTTTTCTTAAAACTTTTGCAGTTAAATTCTTTTTATCAAACTCAAGCCAAGATGGTATTGCTTTTAATTTATTTGCTTCTAAAACAGCTACTACTGTTTTATTATCTTTCTTTGAATCTCTAACTTTTATAACATCACCAACTTTACAAATAAAAGATGGAATATTTACTTTTCTACCATTTACTTCAAGCATTCCATAGCCAACTAATTGTCTTGCTTCTGCTCTTGATGTACCAACACCCATTCTATATGCTACATTATCAAGTCTTAACTCTAATTGTTCAAAAAGAACATCTGAAGTTATTCCTTCACGTCTAAATGCTTCATCATAGTATTTTCTAAATTGAGTTTCTGAAACTCTATAATAATTCTTTGCTCTTTGTTTTGCTCTAAGTTGAAGTCCGTACTCAGATAGTTTGGCTCTTGATTTACCGTGTTGTCCTGGAGCATAAGATCTTCTATCAATAGCACATTTATTTGAATTACATCTTTCACCTTTTAAGAAAAGTTTTATACCTTCTCTTCTGCATTTTTTACATACTGCGTCTGTATATCTTGCCATTTCCTATTTACACCCCCACTATATTCTTCTTCTCTTTGGTGGTCTACAACCATTATGTGGGATTGGAGTAACATCTTTAATCATATTTATTTCCAATCCTGCAGCTTGAAGTGATCTTATTGCTGCTTCTCTACCTGCTCCAGGCCCTTTAACATAAACTTCAACACTTTTTAAACCGTGCTCTTTAGCTGCATTAGCTGCTGCTTCTGCTGCTTGACCTGCAGCAAAAGGAGTACTTTTTCTTGAACCCTTAAATCCAACTCCACCAGCACTAGCCCAAGATAGTACATTACCTTGTGAATCTGTCATTGTAACAATAGTATTATTAAATGTAGATTGAATATGAGCTGCACCAGTTGATACATTCTTTTTTACTTTTTTTCTTGTAACTACTTTTTTCTTTGCTGCCATTTTTATACTCCTTTCTTACCTGCTATAGGTTTTGCTTTACCTTTTCTTGTTCTGGCATTAGTTTTTGTTCTTTGTCCACGAACTGGTAATCTTCTTTTATGTCTTTGTCCTCTATAGCAATTAATTTCCATTAATCTCTTAATATTTAGAGCAGTTTCTTTACGAAGATCGCCTTCAACAGTATAATCTCTTTCTATTATTGTTCTTATTTTTGCTTCATCATCTTCAGTAAAATCTTTTACTCTTTTAGTTGGTTCAATACCTGCTTCAGCAAGTATTTTTCTTGATGCAGAACGACCTATACCATATATTGCAGTTAGTCCTATTTCTGCTACTTTGTTTTTTGGTAAATCTACTCCGACTATACGTGCCATTTACTCTTACACCCCCACATTAACCTTGTCTTTGTTTGTGCTTTGGATTTTCACAAATAACGCGAACTACGCCATTTCTTCTAATAACTTTGCACTTTTCACAAATTTTCTTTACAGATGGTCTTACTTTCATTTTAAATCCTCCTTAAAAGTTTTGTTAATTAAATTTAACAAAAGTAAGTATTATATATAATAAACATCAAAACTAAAATAAAAGGAAATAGGCTTCATTCCTTTTACAGCCGCTTCAGTTTAATGCTTATTGCAAATTAATTATATGTATTAAGAATATTATTTTGCTCTCCAAGTTATTCTACCTTTTGTTAAATCATATGTAGATAACTCAAGTTTTACCTTATCGCCTGGTAAAATTTTAATATAATGCATTCTAAGTTTTCCAGATATATGTGCTAATACTTCATGCCCATTTTCAAGTTTTACCTTAAAATTAGCATTAGGTAAAGCTTCTGTAACTACACCTTCAACTTCAATAACATCATCTTTTGCCATGTAGAATTCCTCCTATTACATATTGCATAAAAGCACCCTAGCTTTTTCAATTTGGTGCTAATTAACAAATACATTATAACAAATTTATGTTAAACTGTCAACAGAAATAATGAAATTTATAGAAAAAAACTTGCAAAATAAGCAAGTTTTTAAATCATAATTATTTATTTTTATTTATTGATATAGTAGTCTATTATTTTAAGAAAATTTTTGTCTGTTTCATCACACATTTCTAAAAGATTCTTACTTTTAGTGAAATCATCTTGTAATAGTTCAGTATTTGAATTAACATCAAAAAAATTTATTAAATTACTTGGAAGTTTATCTCTATCATCCTGTGATAATCTATTAATTATATAATTTACTTTAGTAATAGAATATTCATAGTTCTTATCCATTATTGATCCCTCAAAGTTCTCTCTGATGTACTATCTGAACTATTACTATTATTTTCCTTTTCTTTATCATTTACAGTACTATCAATAGCAGAATTAAACATACCTGCTGCATCTCTTAAACTAACATCTTGAGTAGCCTCTCTAATTGAACTTGAACCAATTATTAAGTCCTCCTCAAATGAAGGCTTTGAGTCATTTTTTTCTTCTTTTTTTTCATCTGCTGGTTCTTCAGCTTTTTCATCTTTTTTATCTTCTTTTGAAGTATCAGGAGATACGAAGTTAATAATTGGGCCTTGTACTTCCTCTTCTGTTTCTTCTTTTTTCTCTTCTTCTTTTACTTCATCTTTTTCTTCTGTCTTACTTTCTTCTTTTGGAGTTTCAGAAGATTCAAAATTAATAATTGGGCCTTGCACTTCTTCTACTTCTTCATTTTTTTCTTCCTTCACTGGCTCTTTATTTTCTGAAGTTTCTTTAGCTTTTGGAGTAGGAGTTGCTACACCATTACACAAATCTAGTAAATCTTGATATGCAATTTCTTCTTTTAAACTTACATCTAGTTCCCCATTATTTTGTTTTATTTTTTCCTTTAACTGTTCTTCCCATTTTTCACAAGCACTTTTTGCAAGTATTGTTACATCAAAATCTTTATTAAAGAATATATTATTAAGTTTTTCTTCAAAATTTAATTCTTCATTATTTGCTAATTTTGTGTCTATTTCTTGTTTTTTAGTTGTAGCAGAATTAATATATGTAGATATAGCCGCAACATCAAATTCTCCTTTATCTATATTGTTATACATTTCAAAAAATGCCATTAAAGATTCGTATGCTTTTAAATCAGTTTTAGAAAACTCAAAGCTATCTTTGCTCTTTGCTAATACATCATAAAATTTTGTAATATCTTTTTTATCTGCATACTTGATAAAGTCTCCAAGATATCCTACTAAATTTAATCTACCTTGAGTAACATCTCTTTTTCCTAAACAATAATTTATGTACATTTCTAGAATTTTTTTTGCTTCATCTACATTTAAAATACTAATTATTCTTCCACTTTCATTATCAATAATTTTTTTCATCATACCACCTCTTCATTATTTAATAATTTTATAACAAAAAGAAAAAAATTACAATATGTTTTATGTTAAAATTTAAATATTTTTTTATGGTAAAAAGTCGAAAAAAGGCATACACACATATGTATACCTTTTTATTTTCTATTTAAAATTATTTTTCTTCTATAGCTTTTTTTACAGCATTTGCAACATCATTTAAATTCATATTAATATTACTTTGGATTCCTTTTACATTTCCACTATATTCAACTGTTTTTATAATAGAAGTTAGATTTTTTAATATATTTCTATCATAATCATTATTTTGATTAATTACTTCTAGTATTGCACTATATTGTGAATTAAGACCTGCAACGGCTACAATTTCACGTTGTCCTGCTGCTTCTACTTCGCATAATATATATTCTACACCATCTATTGTTTCAAGTTTAGAATCAGTAACATTTGGACTATATGCAGCCAAATTATTTTTAACATAAGTAGAAAGATATCCTTCATTTAATTTTAATTGGTCAAAAGCAATTTCTTGTACAACAACTTTAACAGCCCACGAATAACCATCACCAATTGTTAAAACATTATTTCCGTCATATTGATAACCTAAATCATTTGGTATATATAGGTTAAAGCCTAAATAATTAACTTTATATGATGAGCTAGTGTTATTTGAAACTGGTGTTGTTGTAGTTGTACCACCTGAAGTTGAGCCACCTGAAGATGTTCCAGTTGATGTACCAGATGTTGTTGGTGCTAGTCCTTCAGAATCAGGAACTTTATTATTTGATAAAGATAAATAGATCAAAAATCCTGCTACAGCAATTACAGCAACAATTATTAAAACAATTAAACATATAGTAAGTACACTTTTTCTTTCACCTGTACCATAATTATTAGAACTTGTATATGTCTGTTGATAGCCACTTGGTGTCTGATTTACAGGTCTTTCATAGCTATAATTCATTTGTGCATTATTACTAGTTGCATTACCTCCTCCTACTTGTTGAACTGGCGCTCCACACTTTGGACAGAACGCATCATTTTGTGTTAAAATACTTCCACATTTTGGACAATTCATAATATTTCCCCCCATTAATATTTTTTTTATTTAAACTATAATTTATAATTAATTATAGTCTTCAACTTTTAACTCCGGATGAGCTTTTTTGTAATTATTCAAAAACTCTGAATCCGTATCTAATACTTCAATTTTAAAGTATCCATTTATATCTTTTAGTTTTGTTTCAAATACAGTTGCTTCTTCCATAAGCTGATCAATAGATTTGTATTCAGCTTCATCATAATATACAACCAATCCCTTTACTTGTTCATCTATAAAAGTGGATGCTTGATAGTTCCATACTTGTACTTGGTGTTTCTCTCCATTATAGTAAATATTACAATGGGCCGAAGCTTCTAAATTATTTTCCATTGAAAACTTTAATTCAAACTCTAGATATTCTTTAAATGTGTTTATATCTACTACATACAAAGAACCTTGATTCAGCTTTTCCATAAATTTCTTAAAAAACCCCATAATTATCACCCCATTTCTATATAATTTTATTTTCAAAATTTGTTAACTTATTTAACAATTCGTCTGTTATCTTATTTTCATTTCCATCAATTATAACAACCAAATACCTACTGTTTTGCAATTCATAAAATAGTACTTTTTCATTTGTATAATATTTATGCTTTTGACCATTACTATCAGTCTTACTACTTAAGTTTGTATAACCTCTTTCATAGACTTGAAACTTTTTATCATTAATAGTAGTATCGTTAGTTTTCTTAAAATCACTATGACTACCTAAAGTTTTGTTTATTGACTTATCAAGTATATCAATCTCACTTTCTATATTAATTGATATTATTTTGTAGTTTACTTCATATTTAGGTATTTTTACATCACTAAAATAGTCTGATACATAATGTCTTTCTTCATATGAGTTCAAATCTTTATCAACTTCTTTATAACCTTCTGGTAATTTTAGAGTCATTTCTTCAGTTTGCTTACAAGTATAATCAGTAAACTGTTTTAATGTACCAATTAAAAAACCATTTTCATTTTCTATAGTGATATTACTTGCAATATTTTTAAAGTCTTTTATTTTTATCATATCTACTAATTCTTTAGGTATTCCAACGCCTTGTGATGAAAGCTTAACTATAAAAATATGATTTTGATTTAATTCAAATACAAGTTCTATATTTTCTGTAATTTCATTATTAGTTAAATAGCTATTTTTATATATATAACTTAAAGGCTTGTCCCCATATTTGTCTATTTTTTCATTTTCTTTGTTATATGAATTTAAATTGTAACTTGTATATATATTTGACGAATCATTTTTATCTAAATATTCATATAGATTTCGTTTTAAAATACTAGTACTTAATTTTAAAGTAGCACCTTGCTTTATATCATTAAAACTATAATATCCATATCTACTATCGTAACTTGTTACTTTAAAATTATCTGGTATTATATAATTTACTAGAAAATTTGAAGATGCAATTTTCTCTTCTGTTGTTCCTTTTAGTTTGGCAATAATTCCTTCGTCACTTGTATAAGTTATTTCTTTAGTTTCAAGATTAATACTTGATGTTACATCATATTGCTCTTCTTTTAATACAAAATTATTAATAATCTCCTTTTGACTATCAAGCAATATATCAAAATATTCGAAAAGAGCCTCATATGTAAATATAACAACTTTATCACCTTGCTTATATAGATAAACTGCTACTTGACTTTCGTTACCTTCAAGAAGTATTTCATAGCCATCAATATTATTATCTGTAAGTTTTCTATTTTCTTTATATATTAGTTTATATTCTTTATTTTGCTCTTGTATATTATATAATAAACTATCAAATAATTCATTAATTGATTTATATTTTTCTTCTTCGTCTAAATTTTTTATTTTTATATTAAATTCACTTTTACTTTTTTTATGCATTAAGCAAGCTTCTAAATCTTCTTTTTTTGTTGCTTTCCATGTATTATCATATTTAAGTAAATAATTAGCTGTATCAATAGTATTTATCTTATTTTTGTTTTCTATAAATACAAACAAAACCAATGTCAAAAGAGCAATAAAAACAATAACCAATGCTGAAATAAGTACTATTTTTGTTGTTTTATTTATTTCCTTTGTATTTTTACCTTTATTTTCTTTATTTTCTTTTTTTACATTATCTTTCTTACTAACTTTCTCTTTATTTACTTTTTTATTATTTAATGATTCTTTCATAGTCTCACCATAACTATGATTAAATAATCAAATTCTTCTGAGATTATTATTCTATTTTTATCTTTTTCTAAGATAACTTTTGAATCTGATGTATATTTTTCCTCATAGCCTTTACTTTTTAAATTTTCTATATACTTTAAAGCAAATTGCATTGTATTTATATAATTTTTTATATCGTTTTTATATCTTAAGCTTATAATTCCATCTTTATATGAACTTTTAATTAATTTTAATTTAATAACATCATCAATATTACTTTCTTCCGAATATTCTTTTAATTTATCTTCAGGTACATTGTTAATTTGAGTTTCTTCATTATACTTTATATAATAATTTTCCTTTAACTCACTAAAAGGTATAGCTTTTATTTCTTCAAATTTTACTTGCGATAATTTGTTACTATACTCTTTTAGTATATTATTTTCAGTAACATAAGAAATACTACTATTTAAGCTTTTTGAGTTAATTAATCCAATTATTTTTCCTTCTGAGTTAAATACTGGACTACCCTGAATTTCCTCAGTTACTGGAATTGAAGTTTGAATATTTGTTGAAGTAGATGTTACAATTCCTTTAGTAGTTGCAAGTCCTACTCCGTTTTTATTATTTAAAGAAATTACTGCATTTTCTTTTTGAAGTTTATTTGTATCTTCAAATTTAATGTAGTTACTATTTTTATCTTTTATCTTAAGGATTGCTATATCATTTTGAATATTCATAGTCACTATACCGTCTAACTGATATACATTTTGTAATCCATCCATAATTAAGATATTTTGTGCTTTCATAAGTGACTGTTCTACAAAATTATATGTTGTTGCAATTAAACCTTCTCCAATAAAAATTCCATTGGCTGATACTATTGTTCCTATATTATATATTGCATTTAAGTAAACAACATTTTCTTTATTATTATCATAAATTTTATTTAATATTTCTTCTTTTAAATTATCTGCTGCACTAAAATCATATATATTTCTTAATTTTGAGTTATAATCTTTATCTTTAGTTAGCTCTCCTGATTTTTCGTCACTATTTTCAATATAGCTCCTTATATCATCATCTGTTTCTCCATAAAGATACAATAATTTATACTCATTATTTAACAACTTAAAATAGTAATACATTGTAAGATTTTTTTGAACTATATTATACTTCATAGGTTCTTCTTCACTAGGTTCTTTTATTTTTACATTTTCTAAAGTAACAGTACTTAGTACTCTTTCATTATCTAATTTTGTTATTCTAATTTCTCCATATGAATTATACTTTACTTCAAGCTCATTTAATTCTAAAAACATACTTGGAACAGATAGTCCAGAAAGTACATCGTCTTTAAATTCTTGACTATTTTCATCTAAACCTGAAACACTTTTTTCATCTTCTGGAACTTTAGGATTATATCTTAAAGCTAAGTAATCTTTATGCCTTTTATAATAATTTTGCGTACTTTCATTTTGCATATTTGGAGAGCCTAATAATAAATAAGTAGTTTTCTTAGTTAGCTCAGTTATTGATTTATTTAAATCTGTATCTAAATTTTCTTCATTAGCTGAAATGTCAAATTGGTTATCAAAATTTGATACAAGTTTTTCCTCTTTATTAACAAATGAAAATGTATTATCATTAATTAAAAGCTTTGTTCCTACCACATAAGAACTAGTTACAAAAATTACAACTAAAAGTACTGGGATAATAAATTTCTTAATCTTTTTTTCACTCATAATCATTTACCCTCCTACATACTTTTTTAATACGTCTATTATATATTTACTAGCTTCATTTGCATTATTTCCATTTAAATATACATCATGAAAAGCCTCTGCTATTGTTTCGTCATATATATATTCTCCATTTTCATCTTTTGCTAATGCATATGCTGAAATTTGACCACGCCATTCATCAAGTTGAATATTTGATGGATTTTTAGCTAAATAGTTATTATATGCCTCTTTTATCATTTGTAAAGAAAAATCCCCTTTACTAAAATCAAGCATTATATTATTTATATTTGCCACATCACTATCATCTATTACTACTATATGATCTGTAGAATGATGATTAAGTAAAGCTATAAATGACAAATAGTGTCCAAATTCATGAGCTACTGGAGAATACCTTGTTGCATTTTTAGGAAAATGTCCTGATTTTGAACTAGCTTTAACACTAGCATCCATTCTTTGTGAGTTTAAGAAAAACTTTGAATTAAGTTCTATTTGAGTTTTTATTACACATGGTGCTCCTGTAGGAGTATCTGAAAATCCTGCCTCAAATACAGGCATAAAAAATGCTAAAAGATTGCCTTGTGACATATCTACATTAGTTAAAGTTAAATTAGTAAGATATTTCCTTGCACTTGGATATTCATTATAGATTGTTTTTACTACATTTTCAATTTCTTTTGCAAAATCAACATCCATTTCTTTTAAATTAACTGCCGTAATTGAATAATTTTCTATTATATTGTTTTCAATTTTTATAATATCTTTTGGATAATCATCTTTTTTTTGATTTACAGAATCTAGTTTGATTAGGTTATATGCATCTTCATCACTATTAATTGAAAGTCCATAATAGACATTATCTGTTATAATTGCAGTGTCATATTTTCCTCTTGTAGTTGTATTATTTGAACTTTGCGTAGTAGTACCTTGTTCTAAGTTTTCATTTGCATTATTATTTGTATTTGCAAAGTAATAATTATTTTTGCTTTTATACATAATCAAGCATATAACTGTTCCAACAATTACTATACAAATGAGTATTGTTGTAAGTATTATAACAGTATTGTTATTTCTTTTTCTTCTATAACCGTTATATGTGTTATAATTGTTATTATTGTTTACATTATTAAAATTATTTATATTATTAACATTGCTACCACTATTTGATGTTATTTTATTCTCAGCATTTACTTTTAAAAAGTTACCACATATATGACAAAAATCTTGACCATCATCAACATGGCTTCCACATATATTACAAAACATATTCTCCTCCTTCCACTATTTTCTTTTACCAATTTCTTTGAACCCTATTAAAATCATAGTTATTATAGTTTTTATATTTACTTTCTGTTTCTCTTTGTTCTTTTGTAGCATTTTCCTTTAGCTCTTGAATCTTTTCTTCTACTTCTTGAATCTCTTCTTCTTTTTTTTCATTATTTTCTTCTTCATTATTTTCATCATCGCCTGTGTTATTTTCTTCACTTTGTTGCAAATTTTTTAATCTTTCAATTTCTTGTTCTATATCTTTTTTTAATTGCTCAGCTTTTTTATTATGACCGGTATTATCTTCTTTACCAGCACAACCTTTTTGAGTTAAAATATCTATTGCCTTTTCGTATTCTTTAATTGCATTACTAATACTATCTTGATCACTTTCATCAACTGAAACTTTTTTACAAATTGCTAACGCATAATTAATTCTAATACTACACTCTTTATTCTTAGGCACAAATCCTTTTAATGCTTTTTCGTATTCTTCTATCGCTTTATCATATTCGCCCTTTTGATAATTAATATTTCCTAAATTATACCTTGCAATATAACTCTGAATAAAATTCAAAAAAGTTAATGAATTTGCTTGTGTATCTACATATTTTCCATTGTTATAATTATTTATTAAAATACTATTAATTAGAATATTTGATAATATTTTAATAGTTAAAAGTATTAAAATAACAAATATCACAGTTAATACCTTTTTTTTCATTACATTCTCCTCTTTTTAAGAACAAAATCAACTATAAGCAAAATCACTAAAGGTACTGCAAAAAAATAATATATGTCTTGATAAGAACTAATTTTATCTTCTTCACTTTGCGACATAGAACTTTGTCTTTTTATATCTGACAGTTTATAATCTATATTAGACATTTTACTCATTTGAATATAATCAATTTTTAAATCTGAAGCTATCTTTTTTAAATTATTTTCATCTAATTTTGAAATTGCTACTATTCTTTCATAATTATTTTCATCATAATAATCTAGATATTGGTAGCCTTCAGGCAAATCGCTAGGGTACTCTTCTGAATACGCACTATTAAGCATTTTGCCCCCTGCTCCGAGTTCCATATCCAAGTACTGCACCATTATATATATACTTGCTCATACTTGAAAATGATTCTAATATTTCACCTTCTTTAGTTATTTCTCCGTCAGTTACAAAGAATACTATAATTTTTGAATCATCATTTCTTTTTTTACTTTCACTTTCCAAAGTTTTTTCGAAAACATCTTTTACTATATTCATTGATGTTCCTTTAGCATAGTAATCATCTTCAAGAGTTATAGCCTTTAATTCTGCTTGTACCATATCACTATCTGTTGTAAATGGAATTACTCTTCTAGCTGTATCACCAAATGTAATAATAGAAAATCTTGAATTTGCTAACTCATCTACAATGTAACAACAATCGTTTATAACTCCTTCTATTCTTTCTTTATTCCCATCATAATCTAATGCTTTCATACTTACACTAGTATCAATTACAAACAGTACACTATAGTCTGAAGTTAATGCAGTACTTTCTCCATTTGGCACCATAAATCTTAAATTAATTAAAAAAAGTAGCACAATAATAGCTATTTTTATACCTGATTTTATAAAAGTATGCTTTAATACCTCACTATTTTTTTTCTTTTCTATATAATCTGATTTTTTTAAAATAATATCTTTTATTTGCTTATTATATATAACTAATATAATTAAAATTATACATATTATACTCATAAGCCAAACTGGAATTATTGGATTTATTATCATAATTTAGCCCTTTTCTCTACAAAAATTAAAACTAAAAATGTTATTACTATAATTACCAAAAACACTTCTGGATAATCTGTTACATAAGTCTTTTTACTTGTTTTTAATAAAGATGTTTTGGTTTCTTTTATTTCATTTACTATATTAGAAGCCATTTGTGTTAAGCTTCCTGTATAAAATTTTCCATTTGCTTTTTGTTCCACTGCTCTTTTATACGAAGCTATTTTTTCATTAGATGTATATATATTCATATCTATGGAAGGACAATAAGCATAAAGATTTATTTTATACTTATTGCAAATTTCGCAAGCCTCTTCTAAAGAAATAGTTTCTGTTCCCTCTACCGCATTATCTGTTGCAAATATAATTATTCTAGTTCTTTCAATATCCTTTTTTATATCAGGAAAGGAAAAAATTGTTCCTGCTAGCCCATCTCCTACAAGTGAACTTCCTCTACTTTCTGAATCTGTTGCAACTCCCCCATACCAAATCATTGGAGTTTCTACCCCATCTTCTTCATATGCAAATGGAGGATTACCATTATTGGCTATTGCAATTTCTAATTGTTCTTCAATATGTGAAAAGCACTCATTTATATATTCATAATCATCTGTCATTGGACAATAAACTATAGGTGCCGTATTATACAGTACTATTCCTATTCTATCGCCTTCTATTGATGGTATAATTTCTTTAAACTTTTTAATAAGTTCCAAATTAACCTCACATTGTGAAGTAGATATATCAAGACCTAAAATAATATCTCTATTATATTTTTCTTCACTCTTTGTTTGAATCTTAACTGGTCTTGCAATTAATATACAAGTAACTAATATACAAACCAAACTCAAACCTTTAATTATATTTGATAGAATTTTATATCTTTTCACTTTTTTTTCATAATATTCAGTTTCTTTGATATACTTAGTATTAGCAACTTTTTTACCATTAGTATATACTTTATCCTTCTTTGGTTTTAAAAAAAATAATGCTATTAAAAGTACTATACAGATAATTAGTGCTATAGGATACATTAATTCCATTCGTTTATAACTCTCCTTGCTTTACTAATAGAGGTACCAAAATCCCCAATTGACTTACTTGCAAATTCAGGCTCATAATATTCCTCAATTAATTCATAAAGAACTGGTATATTAAGTCTTTTTATTTCTGCTAAAGAATAATTCTGAGTTGTAATGTCTGTAACCTCAAAAACAAAAAGCCTAATAGCCTCACTTATCATCTGATATGCTTTTCTAATTTCAATCATATCATTTTTATATCTATATTCAATCGTATCTAATTCTTTTAGATATTTATTTTTTATAACTGGTATATTTTTTATATTTTTCTCTGGAATAGCCTTTACTTCACTTACTTTTTCCTTTTCAATTGTTTTTGTTTTTTTCTTTTTTAAGAAATAAAATATTATTACGCATAAAAATATTGCAATAAATAATGGAATTAGTGAATAGGAAAAAGGCTCTTGTAAATTAATGGATGTTTGCATTTTTTCGCCTTTCTAATAATTTAAATACATCATTTACTATATCTTTTTGTCTATTTATTGTTGTCGTAATTATTTTATATTTTTTAAATTTTTCTTTAACGTCCTCATATATTTTAGTTTTTATATTTAACTCAATTTCTTTTAATTTATTATCCTCAAGTATATAGTCCGGAATATAGCAAGAACTATCTACATCAAATGCATTGTCTCCAGTCATTAAAGCATCTGATATATTTATAAACATAACATCATGCAAAAGAGATAGTCTTCTTAATGTTTCTTCAGAAATATTACTAAGTCCATCTATATCTGTTATAACAAAAATAATCATCCTTCTTTTTATATACTTTAAAACATAATTTAACAAACTCTCAATATTACTTTCAGTATCTATTCCTTTTTCATATGAGTTTAAAATCTTTTCAATATTATATAAGCCTGTCCTAAAAGGAAACATCATTATTCTTTCTTTACCCTTATATATAGCACTTATTGAATCTCCGTGTTTATCCACTAAATAGGCAATAGTTCCTGTAGCCATCAAAGCAACTTCTTTTTTTGAATCCAACTCTTTAGTATCTGCTAACATTTTTTTCCCTGAGTCCAATACAAACATAACATTATGTTTTTTCTCAGCGATATATTGTTTAATAAGAATCTTATTTGATCTTGCAGATGCTTTCCAGTCTATATCTTTTATATTATCGCCTATTATATATTCCCTTAAGTCTTCGAAGTTCATACTTTTCCCTTTATATATAGAGTTATATGAACCCTCTAAAATATTAGAAGTTTTCTTTTTAGTATAAATTGAAAGATTAGCTTTTATTTTCGTAATATATTTCATATTCATAATTTGCTTCTCCAATTACTTTTAAAAATTACTATGGTGTTTTTATTGAATTAATTATTGCGTCTATAATTGTTTCAACTTTTACATCATCAGCAATAGCTTCAAAACTTAATGGAATTCTATGCCTTAAAATACTATAACTTAATGATTTTATATCATCTGGTGTTACAAAAGTTCTTCCATTTATTAAAGCCAATGCTTTACTTGCTTCCATAAAGGAAATAGCTGCTCTTGTACTAGCTCCGCCTGTTACATATTTTGCAAGTTCAGGAGCTATAACCTTTGTAGCATTTCTAGTAGCATCTACTATATTTACGATATATCTTTTTACTGATGTATCAATATATATCTTTTTGCTAAGCTCTTGCAAATATTTTATATCTTCAAGACTTACTACTTGTTCTTTTTCTTTAAATATATTTTTCTCTATTCTATTTAATACTTCTATTTCTTCATCTAATGTTGGATAAGTCAATGTTTCTTTTATAATAAATCTATCTTGTTGTGCCTCTGCTAAAGGATATGTTCCTTCTTGCTCAACAGGGTTTTGAGTAGCAATTACTATAAATACATCTGGTAATTTATAATTTTCTCCACCAATACTTACTTGTCTTTCTTGCATTGCTTCAAGCATTGCACTTTGAGTCTTTGAACTTGACCTATTAATTTCATCTAAAAGCACAAAATTAGCATATACTGGTCCAATCTTGGTTTCAAAATCACCAGTTTTAGCATTATATGTTTGTGTACCAATAATATCACTTGGTAACAAATCAGGAGTACATTGTATTCTTGAAAAATCTCCTCCACAACTTTCTGTTAAAACCTTAGCAGCAGTTGTTTTTGCTAAACCTGGGACTGATTCGACTAATATATGCCCATTTGCAATTAAAGATATCAACAAAGAAATTTGTAAATTTTTTTGTCCTACAATTCTTGATGTATAGTAATCTGAAACTGATTTAATTATTGAATTACTTTTTTGAATTTCTTCTACTGAAATATTAGTATTTTCCATATTCATTATTCCTTTCTTTTGTTTATTATATTTTTTAAATTTAAAATATAAAAATGCTTTATTTTTTTATACCATATAATACAAAAATTTACAATAACTGACATTGTATATTTTTATATCATTTTCATTACATTTTTATTACATAATTGTAATAAAAGAGAGCTAGATAAAATTATCTAGCTCCTTAAATACTTTTACGCAGTTATATATCCGCCTTTTTTTATAATGTCCTTTTTAATGTTATTTTCTTTCTTCCTCTCTGTGTCTTTATAAAATATTTGACGAGGAATTTTTTTATACCTATCATTATAATTTGGCTTTCTATAATGCGAATTAGGCTCAGATTCATTTTGGAAAAACACATATTCAACTCCTTGTTGTTTGCATCTTAAGGCTAATGCCTTATCACAAGTATAAACAACTGGAGTTTCTTTGCCCTCAGCAAGAATAGCCTTGGCATATGCCAAGATTTCAAAATCAGCTTTGTCTTCATAATCCGGAACTTCTTCTTTATTGTATTGTTCCTTAATAAATGTTAAGTCGACTCTACCATCAAGTAGCATATGGAAGAGCTTTTTGATTTTTGAATTTCCTTTCTTCTCAAAAGACACCAACTGTTCGTAGATAAGAGATAGCATATGAGTACCATTAAGTGACTCAAGTCTGCAACAACGGTTCAAAATATATGATGTATCTGGGATAATAACCTCTCCACTTTTTATACTTGAGGATATTCTCACCATTTTATCTGGACTATCAGAACCTTCTGCCGATTTAACGTTTTTTCTTTTACCATTGCCAATCAAAAGATTTTTTAACTTTTTCCGATTTGCCTTGGAAAATTCAGAATACTGCTTTTTATACTCAAATTCTGTTAAATGAAAGTATTCCATAATTTCCTCTCTTGTGTAACCATCTTGTGCCAACTCAATAGCCTTTCTAATTTTCATTTGCATAGTCGTATTCTCCTTAATTTAATGAATTTGTAAATAATGAATCTTTTTTACTAAAATAGCCTAATATACTTGATACCCTTTCTATACCAAATTATTATTTTTATTAAACTACATTAGTATTTAAATAAAAAAAATGAACATATAATTATTATACATCATTTTTATTATTATGTCAAATATTTTCAAAATCGAAGTTAAAAAAAGAATATAGAATAAATATTTTTCTATACTCTTTTCTTAAATTTTATATTTTAAATTGTAAGTATTTTTGCTTCTTTATCTGTTATTACAATTGTATTTTCATAATATGCAGTCATTTTTCTATCTCTTGTTGCTACAGTCCATTTATCATTTTTTACATATATTTCAGGACTTCCTTCACAAATCATAGGTTCAATTGCAAGTGCCATACCAGCTTTTAACCTAGGGCCAGTTCCTTTTTTACCTATATTAGGAACACCTGGATCTTCGTGCATTTCTTCTCCTATTCCGTGTCCTTGATACTCTCTTAAAAGAGAAAAACCATTTTTTTCTACATATGTTTGTACAGCATTTGATATATCTCCTACTCTATTTCCTACTACAGCTTTATCAACTGCATAAAAGAAAGCATCTTTTGCTACTTTAATCAACTTTTCACAAATAGGTGAAATTTTTCCAACACCGTATGTTCTACCTGCATCTGAGCACCAACCATTTTTATATGTTCCAAGGTCAACAGATACAATATCTCCTTCTTTTAATACAACATTATCAGAAGGTATTCCGTGTATTATCTCGTCATTTACAGAAGTGCATATTGCCCATTTATAATCTTGCCCACCTTTATATGGACAAGGTACACCTTTAAAAGCAGGAATTGCACCATGTTTTCTCATAGCTGCCTCTGCTACATTATTTAAATGCATAGTTGAAACTCCAGGCTTAATCTCTTTTTCTATAGCTTCTAATGCTGCTTTCAAAGCAATTGCTGCATCCTCCATTAATTTTATTTCTTTTTCATTTTTTAAATTTATCATTTTAGCACACTTTCTTTTTTAATCTTTTACTTCTTCTACAATTCTTTCTGGATGTCCAGATGAATCTACAGTTTTAAGAAGTCCAGCATTTCTATAATAATCAAGTATTTCTTTTGAATTTGCTTTATATGTATCAATTCTGCTTTTTAATGTCTCTTTTGTATCATCAGCTCTTATAACCAGTTTACTACCACAATCATCACATACATCTGCAACAATAGGTGGAAAATCTATGCCATACATTCTTCCACATTTTTCACATTGTTTTCTTTCAAGTATTCTTTTAAATACTAATTCATCTGGTGCAGTAAGTTCAACTACTTTTGTAATTTTTCTTCCAAGTTCGTCTAATAGTTTATTTAAAAGTTCTACTTGTTTTAAAGTTCTTGGATAACCATCAAGTATAAAACCAACTTTGCAATCTTCTTTAGTAATTCTATCTCTTAGAAGTTCTGTTATTATTTCATCAGATATAAGCTCACCCTTTTGTAATTTGTTAGCTATATCTTCATTTTCTTTACTAACTTCTCTTAATATTTCACCTGTTGATATGTGTGGAATATTTAAAGCCTTAGCTAAAAATTCAGATCTTGTTCCTTTACCTGTAGCAGGTCCTCCAGTTAAAATGTAAATCATAATTATCACTCCCCATTTTTACTTTATCATAAATTATTCTAAATGTAAATAGTATTTTTATCAAATTTCTACTTCATATGCATATGAAGAATCTTGCAAAAATCCTCCAAATTTCTTTTTAAAATTATATAGGCCACTATGAAAATTTTGAACATTATTTTTAATAGTTCCAACTCCGCCCAAATTATACATTTTGCAATTATTATTTATGGAATACTCTATCATTTTATAATGCATTAAATATGTAGGCTTATAATTTCTATATTCATTTGATGATGCTCCATAAAGATAATATGCTACATCACCAATTATTATATAAATTGCGGCTGATAATAATGTATTATCTTTATATGCCCAAAATAGTTGTATACTTTCTTTAAAATACTTAAATAAATTCTCATAGCATTCAAAATCTTTTATTCTAAACTTATCTCTATCCGCTGTTATCTTTAGCAATTTATAAAACTTAGATATACTGTCACTAGAATTATCAGTAAGAATTTTAACTCCATTTTTAATAGCATAATTTATATTATATCTTGTTTTTTCTTTTAAACTCTTAAGATATTCTTCAATTGTTATATTATTCAAATCAATTCCCCAGTTAAGATGCCAAAATTTTGAAAAGCTAGTTTTATTTGTAAATTTTAATATGTTATTTTCTATTTCTTTGCCATTTTTCAATGATAATATATTATATTTAAAATCTAAATAAATCTTATTACAATTATTTTTAACACCTATATCTTTTAGATAATTAATACATTCCTCAATATCTTTTAAAGTACATATCGATTCAATAACAGGTCCTCTAGGAAAGTATATACACTTTTTGTTATCTACATTAATAAAGATATATGTACCTGCAATACATATACCTCTATCATTTTTTATATAAAATGTAAAATAATCATTTATTTTATTTGATTTAAGCCATTCAACTCTTTGAAATATATTACCACTTCTATTTATATAATCAGTATATACATCAATATTAGAATTATTTACTTCATAAACCATTATCTTTCCTGACCTTCATTTTCCCTAACTTTTTCTTTACCTAAGTCGTTATTTTTATATGTTATACTCTCAATATCCGTATTTACTTGAGATTTTAATGTTGAAAACATATCGTTTTTATCTCCAATATCTTTATCACTCATTTCTTTATCTGCTATGCCCTTGTCTGCAACTTCTTTATCGCTTATTTCTTTATCTGTTATGTCTTTATCTCCAATATCTTTATCACTTATTTCTTTATCTGCTATATCCTTGTCTACAATATCTTTATCACTTATTTCTTTATCTGTTATGTCTTTGTCTACAACATCCTTATCGCTTATTTCTTTATCTGCTATATCCTTGTCTACAATATCTTTATCACTTATTTCTTTATCTGTTATGTCTTTGTCTACAACATCCTTATCACTTATTTCTTTATCTGTTATGTCTTTGTCTACAACATCCTTATC